>JALYMV010000428.1 GCA_030773575.1 Actinomycetota bacterium | reverse complement strand
GCTCGAGGCGGCGGCGCTGGGGCTCGGCCGGCAGCGCGCGGGTACGGTCGAGCATCCGGGTCGCCTCCGTCTGGCCGACGGCGGCGTAGGGCGACGGCGCGGGAGCGATGCCGGCCAGCCCGTCGCGCAGGGCGCTCTCCATCTCCGGGCCGTCGGCGTAGCGGCCGCTGGGCTTGCGGTGCAGGGCGCGGAGCACCGCCTCGGAGAGCTCGGGCGGGACGGCCGGGTTGAGCCGCTCGAGGCGCTCGGGCGGCCCCGAGTCCTGCAGGCGCGCGAGCTCGGTCAGCGACGGCGACTCGTAGGGCAGCCGCCCCGTCAGCAGCTGGTAGGCGACCACGCCGAGCGCGTAGAAGTCGGCGGGCGGGCCGGCGGTCTCGCCGCGGGCCTGCTCCGGGGCGAGGTAGGCGGCGGTGCCGAGCACGGAGCCGACCCGGGTGATGTCGGACTGCTCGGAGGCCTTGGCGATGCCG
The DNA here is from genome assembly GCA_030773575.1 of Actinomycetota bacterium. GTDB lineage: Bacteria > Actinomycetota > Thermoleophilia > Solirubrobacterales > Solirubrobacteraceae > JACCYI01. The sequence continues at coordinate 3,890 of JALYMV010000428.1, read as the reverse complement.
AAGTCGGCCAGCTTGACGACGCCGTCCTGGCTGCGCAGGAGGTTGCCCGGCTTGACGTCGCGGTGCACGACGCCGTTGCGGTGCGCGTAGTCGAGCCCGCGGCAGGACTGGCCGAGGATGTCGACGGCGGACTCGGGATCGAGGTGGCCGTGCTCGCGCAGGATCTCCGCGCAGGAGCGGCCCTCCACGTGCTCCATGACGATGAACTGGCGGCCGGAGGCGTCGTCGAGGCCGAAGTCGAAGACCTGGACGACGTTCGGGTGCACGAGGCGCGCGGCGGCGAGCGCCTCGCGGCGGAAGCGCGCGACGAAGCCCGGGTCCTCGGCCAGGTGCTCCGCGAGGAGCTTGACCGCCACGTAGCGCTCGAGCCGCGTGTCGAACGCGAGCTGGACCGTCGACATCCCGCCCACGCCGAGCCGGCGCTCGAGGCGGTAGCGGTCGGCGAAGAGCTGGTCGGTGGGGCTCATGGTCAGGGCGCCGGCCCCTCCTCCTCGGGCCCGGCGGCGCCGCCCTCATCGGGCGGCTCGATCGGCGAGGTCGGCGGCTGCGTCGGCGTCGGCGTGGCCGTCGTGGTCGGCACGGGCGTCGCCGTGGCCGTCGGCGTCGGCGTGGCCTCCGGCGTCTCCTCCTCCTCGGGGGTCGCGGTCGGCGTCGGGGTCTCCTCCTCGCGCTCCTCCTCGCCGCAATCGCGGGGCACCTGCTGGTCGAGGTGCTCGACCCACTGGGTCAGGTTGAAGACGAGCCGGCCGTCGTAGCTCTCGGGCAGGTCGGCGACCTGAGAGCGCAGGCGCGCGACGCCCGACTGTGCCTGGTCGCAGTCGTCGTCGGCGATGTCGCGCTCCACCCGGTCGAGCGTGCGCTCGAGCGCCTCGGCGCGGCTCTGGGCGATGAACTTCCGGTCGTCGGTCTCCGACCCGCCACAGGCGCCGAGGGCCAGCGCCGCGAGGGCGGCCGAAACGAGGCGGGACAGGCGGGAGGGGCGCGCGGACACGAAGCAGGACAGGCTACTGGCCGCCTTCCCTACTGCCCGCGCGCCAGCCGGTCGGCGAGCGACCCCGGCAGGCCTGCTGACCGGATGGCCGCGGCGGCGCCCTCGAGGTCGTAGTCCTCCCGGCGCCAGGCGGCGGTCCGGGCCTCCGTGTCGAGCATCAGCCAGGCCGCGCGCGGATCGCCGTCGCGGGGCTGGCCGACGCTGCCCGGGTTGAGCAGCCACTCGCCCGAGCGCAGGTCGGCGGTGTCGCCGCCCTCCCGCGGCGCCCCCGCGGTCCTCTCGCCCGGGGGCCGCTCGAAGGCCAGCGCGACGTGGGAGTGCCCGATCAGGCAGACGTCCTCCGGCGCGACGTCCAGGCATGCCGCCGCGGCGGAGTTCGAGAGCACGTACTCCCACACGGGATCGCGCGGGGAGGCGTGGTAGAGACCGAGCCCGTCCCGGTGGGCGGCGGGCTCGAGCGATGCGAGCCACCCGCGCGCCGCCGGATCGATGTGCTCGATCGTCCACCGGGCGGCGAGTGCCGCGCCGCGCGAGAAGTCGTCGATGGAGAGCGCGCCGGTGACCGCGAGGTCGTGGTTGCCGGCCAGGACGACGTCGCAGTGCTCGCGCGCGAGCGCCACGCAGGCGTCCGGGTCGGCGCCGTAGCCGACGAGGTCGCCGAGGCACCAGGTCTGCTCCGCGCCCGCCTCGCGGGTCGCCGCGAGGACGGTCTCGAAGGCGTGGCGGTTGCCGTGGATGTCGGACACGATGGCGACGCGCATGGCGGTGTGAACTACGATCGTCCGGTGCCGCGCTCGCTGCGCCTGCCCGCCGCGCTGGCGGCCGCCGTCGTGGTCGCCCAGGCCGCGGTGGTCGTCATGCGCCCGCGCCAGACCGGCCCGGACCCTGCCCCGGTGAGCGAGCGAGCCTACTTCACGGAGCGCCAGATCGAGCGCGGCCGCAACTTCCGCCGGCCCCAGGTGGCGCTCTACGGCGTCACGCTGGTCCTCGAGCTCGGCGTCCTCGTCCTGCTCGTCCGCCGCCCGCCGCGGTGGCTCGCCGCCGCCCGCCGCCGACCCGTCCTCACGGGCGTCACAGCGGCCGCCGCGGTCTCCGTGGCGCTCGGGGTGGCCGCGCTCCCCGTTCGGGCCATCTCGCGCCAGCGCGCGATCGACGTGGGGCTGATCACCCAGGGCTGGCCGGGCTGGGCATGGGACGTCGCCCTCGGCGAGCTCATCGGCGCGGCGATCGCGGGCGCCGGCGGGGCGATCCTCGTCGTCGCCCTGCGCCGCTTCGGCCGCACGTGGTGGGCGCCGGGCGCCGCCGTGGTCGTCGCCTTCGGGGTGGCGATCACCTACCTGGCGCCGGTCGTCCTCGAGCCGCTCTTCAACCGCTTCACGCCGCTGCCGGCGGGGGAGACGCGCAGCGCGGTGCTCGAGCTCGCGCGCCGGGCGGACGTCGACGTCGGGGAGGTCTACGAGATGGACGCCTCACGCCGCACGACGGGCGCCAACGCCTACGTCGCGGGGCTGGGCACCACCAAGCGCGTCGTGATCTACGACAACCTGCTGCGCGACTTCCCGCCCGATCAGGTCCGCCACGTCGTCGCCCACGAGCTCGGCCACGTCCACTTCCGCGACGTCCCGCGGGGACTGCTGTGGCTGGCGATCGTCGCGCCGTTCGGGATGCTCGCCGCCGCCCGGCTCGCCGAGCGGGTCGGCCCGGCCGACTGGCGCGAGCGCCCGGCCGCCGCGGTCCCCGCCGTGGCGCTGGCGCTCGCCATCGTCGTCCCCGTGCTCACGACGATCTCCAACGGGCTCTCGCGGCCGGTCGAGCGGCGGGCGGACGCCTTCGCCCTCGAGCTCACGCGCGAGCCCGCCGCGATGGCCGACTTCCAGCGGCGGATAGCCCTGAGCAACGTGAGCGACCCACGGCCGCCGGGGTGGGTCACCTTCCTGCTCGGCACCCACCCGCCGACGATGGAGCGGATCGGCCAGGCGGTGGCCTTCGAGCGCGCCGCCGGCGGCGGGTAGCGCCCCGACTAGGGGTGGGGCGGCTCGCCGCCCCACTCGGGCAGGTTCTTGATGCCCTCGCGGGTGCGCCACTTGGAGTAGTTGTCCTCCATGGCGTCGATGAGCTCGCGCATGAACTTGGGGGAGAGGTTGACCCGGGTGACCACGAAGCCGTTGATCTCCTCGCCCTCCGCCTCGTGGTCGACGCGGGCGAAGGTGATCGAGAACTCGTACTCGGAGTGCGAGACGTTGCCGAAGTTGGCGTAGTGCCCCGCCATCCGCTCGGGCTCCGTGTGGAGGTTGATCCGGCGCTCGCGCTCGTCGTCGGGGCCCATCGCCGCCGTAGTATCCCACCCACGGTGCGGATCGTGGTCCTGAGCGTCGGGCGCCTGAAGCCGCCGTTCGCCGACGACGTGGAGCACTACCGGCGCCTGCTGTCGCGCCAGGCGCGGCTCGAGCTCGTCGAGGTCCGCGAGGACGAGGCGGTCGCCCGCCGGATCCCCGAGCGCGCCCACGTGGTGGCGCTCGACGACCGCGGGCGCGCCCACGACTCCGAGGGCTTCGCCCGCTGGATGGAGGGGCGGCGCCAGTCGGGCCTCGACCTCTGCTTCGTGCTGGGCGGGCCGTTCGGGCACGGGCCGGGCGGTGCGCGCGCCGACGAGCACCTCTCGCTCGGCCCGATGACGCTGCCGCACCAGCTCGCGCGGGTCGTGCTGCTCGAGCAGATCTTCCGTGCCCACAAGATCCTCGCGGGCGAGCCGTACCATCACTGACCACCCATGGCCGCCTCCACGCCCCTCGACGACCTCCGCTCCGCGCTGCTCGACACGGCGGCCGAGCTGCGCGCCGACCGGCCGGCGCCCAGCGCCGCGCCGACGCTCGAGCGCCCGCCCCGCGCCGAGCTGGGC
>JALYMV010000427.1 GCA_030773575.1 Actinomycetota bacterium | reverse complement strand
AGGCCGGCCAGCGCGCCCGCCGCGGCGAGCAGCGCTTCCACAGTCTTGCGTCCCATCCACGTCCTCTCGAAGCCGGTCCTCTTGCGGCGCCACACGGTACGCGAAGCTCCGGAGGGCGGTGCAAGACTTCTATCCGAACGTGCTCGACCCGACGTCCCCCACCACCACCGGCGGCGATGAAGGCCGCCGCGGTCCGCTGCTCTCGGCCATCTCAAATGAGGTGGTCGGCCTCTACCGCCGCCACTACGGCCGCGGCCCGACGCGCGCGCGGACGGTGATGGTCGAGGACATCGTGATGTGCCGGCTGCTCGACCCCTTCACGACATCGGAGCGGACGCTCCTGCGCCGCGGGCGCCGGGAGGAGGTGGCGGCGATCCGCCACGCCTTCCAGGAGGCGATGCACGATGAGTTCGTCGAGATCGTCGAGCGGCTCACCGGCCGCAACGTGATCGCGTTCCTCTCCGACATGCACACGGATCCCGACATGGTCGTCGAGCTCTTCTTCCTCGAGCCCGACGAGCGGCCCTCCGATCCGATGGCGGAGATCAATCGAGAGGAACCCGAGCCTCTCGAGCCGTGATCGCCGCGCCGGCGCTGGCGATCACCACGAGCCCGATCGCGAGGCCCTCGAGCCCGGTGAGCGCCTGGTCGAGCAGAAGGAAGCCGGCGAGCGCCGCGACGCCGGGCTCCAGGCTCATCAGCACCCCGAAGACGCGGGCCGGCAGCCGCCGCAGCGCCTCGAGCTCGAGCGAGTAGGGGATCACCGACGACAGGAGCGCCACCGCGGCGCCGGCGGCCAGCAGATCGGGCTCGAGCAGCGCGGCGCCGCCGTCGGGCACCCCGAACGGGACGACCGCGAGCGTCCCGACCGCCATCGCGAGCGCCAGCCCGCCGCCTCCCGCGAACGCCCGGCCGACGCGGGCGCTGAGGAGGATGTAGGCCGCCCAGAAGGCGCCGGCCAGCAGGGCGAAGAAGACCCCGAGCGGGTCGAGGCGCTCCGAGCCGCCCGACAGCAGCAGGATTCCGGCGGCCGCCAGGACCACCCAGAGCAGGTCGAGTGCGCGGCGCGAGCCGGCGACGGCCACCCCGAGCGGGCCCACGAACTCGAAGGTGACGGCGATCCCCAGCGGGATGCGGTCGAGGGCCTCGTAGAAGACGAGGTTCATACCGCCGAGCGAGAGGCCGAACAGCGCCGCCATGCCGAGATGGCCGCGGCTCAGGCCCGCGACGCGCGGGCGCCAGGCCGCCAGCAGGACGACCGCGCCGATCCCCAGCCGCAGCAGGACGGTGCCGGCCGGGCCGAGCTCGTCGAAGAGCGACTTGGCCACGGCCGCGCCGAACTGCACGGAGCAGACGGCGCCCAGGACGAGGCCGACCGGCGCCGCGCCGACCCCTGAGCGCTGGGAGGTCACGCGCCGCATGCTCACAGGCCGTCCGGGGTACCGGCGGCGCGGCCGCTACAGGTGCGTCCGGTTGGGCCGATGAAGTGAGCAGGCTCACACACCCGGCCCGTAGATACCACAGAGGGGTATCTACAATGGAGGCACCATGACTTCTGAGCGAGCACAAGCCTACGGCCGGGTCGTCAAGACCCTCGACGACATCGGCGCCGTCAAGCTGCTTCCGGAGGAGGAGCAGCGGATCCGCGACGCCGCCGACACCCTCCTGTTCTGCGAGTCCCCCGACGCCCCAGGGGCGCGCGAGGCGCTCGCCGACGTCGAGCAGCTCACCCGCCACCTCGCGGACGCCGATCGCTGGACCGAGGAGCGCGCCCGCGCGCTCTCCGACGACGTGACCGCCTGCGGTCCCGTCGCGCAGCTCGCCTAGGCGGAGTTGGCACTAAAGTTCTCATCCCCGTCGACCGATGGGGGAGGCGTCGTGAACGAGCGCCTCTACTCCCGCAACCTGATCCTGCTGGCCTTGCTCGTGATCGCGGGCGCGGTCGGGATCGTCGCCTACGCTCAGCGCGAGCTCGCGCGCGAGGGCTTCGCCCAGACGCGCACGGCGCAGGCGCTGCTCACCGCCATGCTCGACCAGGAGACCGGGGTGCGCGGCCTCGCGATCACCGGCGAGGAGAGCTTCCTGGCGCCCTACCGCCAGGGCCGCCGCGACTACGCCGCCGCCTACGCCGCCGCCAGCCGCCAGGTGGCCGGCGACGCGAGCGCCGCACGGGTGCTGGCCGCCGCCGACGACGTCGCGCAGGCCTGGGGGCTCTCCGCCGCCAACGAGATCCGCCTGCTGCGGGCCGGCGACCGGCGCGGCGCCCTCTCAAAGGGCGCCATGCGCGCCCGCAAACGCCACATGGACGAGTTCCGCGGGCTCAACCGCCGCTACCTGACGATCAGCGACCGCCACCGCCAGGCGCTCGAGGAGCGCGGCCTGGTCGTCTCCGTCCTCGTCGTGGCCGGCCTCGGCGCCCTGTTCTCGCTCGCGGGGGCGCTCCTCACCCGCCACAACCGGCGGCTGCGTGCCGCGCGGCGAGCCCGCGAGGCCGCGTTCGACGCCCGCCAGCGCGATCTGGCGCTCGGCCTCCAGGTCACGGAGTCCGAGGAGGAGGCCCAGGAGTTCCTGCGCCGCCACCTCGAGCACTCGATCGCCGGCTCGGAGGTCGTCGTGCTCAAGCGCAACAACAGCGCCAACCGCCTGGTGCCGGGTACGGCGGTCGCCGAGGACTCGAAGCTCGCGGGCGAGCTCGACGAGCTCGAGCCGCGCGCCTGCCTGGCCGTCCGCCTCGGCCAGCCGCGGGTGCGGTCCGCCGAGGCGACCGGCTCCGTCCTGCAGTGCGGGATCTGCGGCAAGCTCGAGACGGAGGCGAACTGCTCGCCGCTGCTCGTGGCCGGCGAGGTCATCGGTTCCGTGCTCGTCGGGCACCCCGACCCGCTCGACCGCTACGGCGAGCGGGCCATCGAGGAGTCCGTCAAGCAGGCCGCGCCCGTGCTCGCCAACCTGCGCAACCTGGCCATCGCCGAGCACCGTGCCGCCACCGACGGCCTGACCGGCCTACCCAACCGCCGGGCGTTCGAGGAGTCGCTCAAGCGCATGGTCGCGCACGCCAACCGCTCCGAGCGTCCGCTCTCCGCCGTCGCGCTCGACCTCGACCACTTCAAGCAGATCAACGACGTCCACGGCCACGCCCGCGGCGACGACGTCCTCGCGGCCGTCGGCGCGCTGCTCTCGAGCATGGTCCGCGCATCCGACTTCGTCGCCCGCGTCGGCGGCGAGGAGTTCACGCTGCTGCTGGCCGACACTGACCGCGAGGGCGCCCTGGTGATCTGCGAGCGCGCCCGCGCGGCGATCGCCGCCTTCGAGTTCCCGGGCATGCACCAGCGGGTCACCGCCTCGTTCGGCGTCGCCCTCGTGCCCGACGACGCGATCGACGGCGGCGCGCTCGTCCGCGCCGCGGATCGGATGCTCTACCTCGCCAAGGACAACGGGCGCAACCGGGTGGAGATCACCGACCTGGCCCTCGGGCCGGCGCCCGCCGGTTCCTAGCCCGCGCGCGCGGGTGCCCGCCGCTCGAGCGCCGCGTAGAGCGCCGCGGTCTGGCGGGCGACGTCGGCCCAGTCGAAGCGCAGGACGTGCTCTGAGGCCTCGGCGACCAGCCGGTCGCGCAGCGCGTCGTCGAGCAGGACGCGCTCGATCATCCGCCCCAGCGACCGCGGGTCGCGCGAGCGGAAGCGCAGGCCGACGTCGTGGTTGGGGACGACCTCGCGCAGGCCGCCCGTGTCGGCCACGATGCACGGGCAGCCGCTCGCCATCGCCTCGAGGGCGACGAGGCCGAACGGCTCGTAGATCGACGGCACCACCGTGAGGTCGGCGATCCGGTAGAGCGAGTGCAGGAGGTCGTCGCCGATCCAGCCCATGAAGGTGCCGCGATCCGCGATCCGCAGCCGCTTCGCCTGGGCCTCGAGGTCGGCCTCGTGGGTGCCCGAGCCGGCCACCAGGAAGCGCACGCCGCCGACCTTGCGGATGATCCCCGCCGGCCCGCCGAGCGCGTCGAGCGCGAGCTGGAAGCCCTTCTCGTAGACGAGGCGGCCGACGAGCAGCACGAGCTTCTCCTCCGGGGCGGCGAAGCGCGCGCGGAGGGTCTCGAGGTCGGCCACCGGGTGCAGGTCGCCCGGGTCGATGCCGTTGGGGATCACCGCGACGCGATCCTCGGCGATCCCGAAGACGTCGGCGACGTGGCCGCGCATGTAGTGCGAGCAGACGACGACGCCGTCCGCGCGCCGGGCCATCCAGGTCTCGACGCCGTGGATGTGGGCCTGCGGGTGGGTGTCGACCCACCCCTGGTGACGGCCGAACTCCGTCGCGTGGATCGTCGTCAGGTAGGGGACGCCGAAGCGCTCGGCCAGCCGGGCCGCCGCGGAGGCCACGAGCCAGTCGTGACCGTGGATGACGTCGGGCGCCAGCCGCTCCACGAGCGCCTCGCCGGCCTGGCGCATGTCGACGTTCATCCGCTCGACCCAGGCGACGAAGCGATCGAGGTCCTGGGGCCACTTCGGCTCGCGGACCCGATGGACGGTGACGCCCGCCCGGTCCTCCTCCACCGGCAGTCGCGCCGTCCCGCGGGTGAGGACGTGGACCTCGACGCCCTCGGCGACCAGCCCCTCGGCGAGCTTGCGGACGTGGCGCGCGAGCCCCCCCTCGACGATCGGCGGGTACTCCCAGCTGAGGATGAGCGCGCGCGTCGGCATGGCCGGCGGCCCAACCCTACTGCCGCGTTTCGTGAGCGGGCGGCTGGAAAGGGTACGGAGCGACCGCAACCGATCACAGGAGGCCACGTGCCCAGCGTCCCGCAGCCCATGAACGACGACCTCATCAAGGTCCGCCACCTCAACCACTACCAGTTCAGCTGGGTCGCGGGCGAGCCCGGCGCACCCGGCACGTTCACGCTGCAGCTCGTGCTCGACGAGGGCGCCTGGGAGGAGGTCCTCACCCTTCACGCCGACGACGCCGACCCGCTCCAGGAGATGCTCGCGGGGGCCGAGACGGTCTTCTACGACATCGAGCGGCGAACGCTGATGTTCGGCACGTCGAGGGTCGGCCACGCCGCCTGAGGCGGGGCCGCTCAGCGCCGCTCGAGCAGCGCGAGCCCGTCCGCCCCCACCAGGTCCGCCACCCGCACGTCGCCGGCCAGGTCGCGCTCGGCGCCCGTGCGGACGTCGCGCCAGGCGCCGTCGGCGGCGAGCACCGCGTCGGCGGGGTCGCGGATCGCCACGACGACCAGGACGTCGCCGCCGCGCAGGAAGGCGCAGGTCTCCGCGCCGGCCTCCACCGGCTCGTAGGTCCCCGTGCCGGGCGCGAAGGCCTCCGGCCGGCGGTTGCGCAGGGCCAGGCCGGCGCGGATGAGCTCGAACTTCGGCGGGCCGCCGTCGGCGAGCGCGGAGCGGCGCGCCTCCCAGTCGACCGGGCGGCGGTTGTCGGGGTCGACGAGCGACAGGTCGAGCAGCTCGTCACCCTGGTAGATGTCGGGGATCCCGGGCGAGGTCAGCTTGAGCAGCAGCTGGCCGAGCGCGTGGCGATCGCCCAGCTCGGCCACGCGGGCCGAGAACGGCTCGAAGTCCGCGAGGAACGCCTCGTGGGCCAGCAGGGCGACGGCGAACGCCTTGACGCGGCCCTCGTAGTCGTGATCCTGGTCGACCCAGGTCGTGTTGCGCTTGGCCTCGCGCAGCGCCTTCTCGAGGTAGCCCTCGAGCCGCTCGGCCGAGATCGGGTGCGCGCCCACGAGGGTCTGGTAGATCAGGTACTCCTCGTTGGCGTCGGGCGCCCCGCCGTGGTCGGCGCGCAGCGGCGCGCAGATCTCGCGCCAGCGGCCGACCGCCGCGCGCCACTCGGCCGGCATGGCGGTCAGCGCGCCGATGCGGGCACGGGTGTCGCCCGAGCGCTTGGTGTCGTGGGTCTGGGTGAGGAGCAGGCCGAGGGGGAAGCGCTCGGCGCGCACCCGGTTGGCGGCGTGGAACTCCGCCACCGTGATCCCGAAGCGGCCGGGGTCCCCGCCGACCTCGTTGAGCGCCAGCAGGCGGTTGTAACGGTAGAAGGCGGTGTCCTCGACGCCCTTGGCGGTCACGGGCGGTGACGTCTGCTGGAAGCGCGAGACGAACTCCTCGTGGCCCTCCTCCTCGAGCAGCAGCACCCGCTCGAGCTCCGGCGCCATTCCGGCGGCGGCGATGGCGGCGCGGTCCTCGGGCTCCACCCGTCCGCTGAAGGGCTCGACGTAGGTCCGGTAGACCGGCAGCGCAGCGAGCGCGTCGGCGATGCCGGGGACGTCGTGGAGGTTGCGAAGGCGCGCGACCTCGCGCGCGAAGGTGGTGGTCGCCTGCTCGACCTGCGCCTCGAGCGCGACCGTCTCGAAGGGGCGGGTGTCGCCGTCGAGGCCGTCCCAGAGCTCCGTGAAGGCCGCCTCGGCCGCCCGGTCGACGAACAGCGCCGCCACGTCGTTGAGGAACTCGTAGCCGACCGTCCCCTCGACCGGCCAGTCGCGCAGCGGCTCCCCCGGGTGCAGGATCTTCTCCACCCACACGTGCGCCGCGCCGGCGTCGCGGAGCTTGCGCAGGTAGCCCGCGGGGTCGGCGAGGCCGTCCGGGTGGTCGACGCGCAGCCCGTCGACGAGCCCCTCGCCCACCAGCTCGAGCACCTTGGAGTGGGTGACGGAGAAGACCTCGTCGTCCTCCTGACGCAGCGCGGCGAGGTCGTCGATGTCGAAGAAGCGCCGGTAGTGCCCCGTCTCCGGGTCTACGTCGAAGAACTTCGTGCGCAACTCCTCATCTGCCCACCAGCGGTTCTCGTCGCCCGTGCCCATGTGGTTGGGGACGATGTCGAGGATGATCCCGAGCCCCGCGCCGGCCAGCTCACGGAACGCCGCCTCGCCGCCCAGGGTCTCGGAGATCCGCGTCGGGTCGACCACGTCGTAGCCGTGCGTGGAGCCCGAGCGGGCCTGGAGCGAAGGCGAGAGGTAGAGGTGGGAGATGCCCAGCTCCCGCAGGTAGGGAACCAGCTCGCGGACGGCCGCGAAGTCGAACTCGGGCGTGAGCTGGAGGCGGTAGGTGGCGCGCAGCTCGGAGCTCATGCGCGCTTGAGAACCAGCATCGAGCGCGAGCTGACCGCGACTTCCGAGAGCGCCTCCGCGGTGACCGTCCCCGGCTCGAGCTCCGGGTCGGCGGTCGAGAGCTCGAGCGCCCACCGCTCGCCGAAGCGGCGGTTGGGCAGGGTGAAAGTCACGTCCTCGTGATGGGCGTTGAACAGCAGTACGAAGCAGTCGTCAGCGATCCTCTCCCCCCGCTCGGTGCGGGTGCGGATCTCCTCGCCGTTGAGGAACATGCCGAGCACGCGGTTGGCGCCGGCGTCCCAGTCCTTGCCGGTCATCTTGTGGCCGTCGGTGCGGAACCACCAGACGTCGGGCAGCCCTGACCCCTCATGCTCGACGCCCTCGAGGAACTCCGAGCGGCGGAAGACCGGGTGGTCCTTGCGCAATCGGATGAGCCGGCGCGTGAACTCCACGAGGTCCTCGCGGCGCTCGACGGTCCCCCAGTCGTACCAGGAGA
>JALYMV010000426.1 GCA_030773575.1 Actinomycetota bacterium | reverse complement strand
GGCGAGAACCGGCCCGTCCGCTCGGCGGCCCGCTCGGCCGCGTCGCGTTCAACGGCGCCCCCGGGCGCCGCGTCCATCGCCGCCTCCTGGGCCTCGGGGCGCTCGGCGTCCTCGCGGCTCCCCGCGCGCCGGAGGGCCGCCCCGACGAACTCGCGGAACAGCGGCGCCGGGCGCTCCGGGCGCGACTTGAACTCCGGGTGGTACTGCGAGGCCACGAAGAACGGGTGGTCGGCGAGCTCGACGATCTCCACGAGCCGCTCGTCGGGCGAGGTGCCCGAGATCACGAGCCCGGCGGCCTCGAGCCGGCGGCGCAGGAAGTTGTTGACCTCGTAGCGGTGGCGGTGGCGCTCGTAGATGACCGCCTCGCCGTAGATCTCGCGCGCCCGAGTGCCCTCGTGGAGCTTGATCGGGTCGGCGCCGAGCCGCATGGTGCCGCCCATGTCGGCGACCTCCTTCTGCTCCGGGAGGAGGTCGATCACCGGGTACGGCGTCTCGGGGTCGAACTCGGTGGAGTTGGCGCCGTCCATCCCGACCACGTGACGCGCGAAGTCGGCGGCCGCCATCTGCATGCCGAGGCAGATCCCGAGGAAGGGGATGCCGCGCTCGCGGGCGATGCGGACCGCGTCGATCTTGCCCTCGATCCCGCGCACGCCGAAGCCGCCCGGGATGAGGATGCCGTCGGCCTGCTCGAGGCGGGCGCGAGCGTCGCCGTCGGCGTCGGCGTCGTCGAGCGTCTCGGAGTCCACCCAGTCGATCTCGACGCCGCAGCCCTGCGACCAGCCGGCGTGGCGCAGCGCCTCGACGACGGAGAGGTAGGCGTCCTCGAGCTGGACGTACTTGCCGACGAGCGCGATCCGCACCGGCGAGCCGTCCGCCGCGGCGCTCGCGCCCCGCATCAGCCGCTCCCAGTCGCCGAGCTCGGCGGTCGGGGCCTCGAGCCCGAAGTGGTCGAGCACGAAGTCGTCGACCCCCTCCGAGCGGAAGTAGAGGGGGACCTTGTAGACGTTGTCGACGTCGCGCGCGGAGACGATCGCCTCCAGCGGCAGCGAGGCGAACAGCGCGATCTTCTTGCGCACGTCCTGGGGCAGCGCGCCCTCGGAGCGGCAGACCACCATGTCGGGCTGGATGCCGATGCGCCGCAGCTCGTTGACCGAGTGCTGCGTCGGCTTGGTCTTGAGCTCCCCCGCGTGGCCGATGTAGGGCACGAGCGTGAGGTGGATGAACATGCAGCGCCGCCGGCCGACCTCCACCGGGAACTGCCGGATCGCCTCGAGGAACGGCAGGGACTCGATGTCGCCGACCGTGCCGCCGATCTCCGTGATCACCACGTCGACGTCCTGGGAGTCGGCGATCAGCTTGATGCGCTGCTTGATCTCGTCCGTGATGTGCGGGACGACCTGCACCGTGCCGCCGAGGTAGTCGCCGCGGCGCTCCTTGCGGATGACGGAGTTGTAGATCGCGCCGGCCGTCACGTTGGAGCCGCGCGACGTGTTGGAGTCCGTGAAGCGCTCGTAGTGCCCGAGGTCCAGGTCGGTCTCCGCGCCGTCCTCGGTGACGAAGACCTCGCCGTGCTGGAAGGGCGACATCGTGCCGGGGTCGACGTTGATGTAGGGGTCGAACTTCTGCAGCGCGACCTTCATCCCGCGCGCGACGAGCAGACGGCCGATCGACGCCGCCGCGATGCCCTTCCCCAGCGACGAGACGACGCCTCCGGTGACGAAGATGAAACGGGTGCGGGAGCGGTTCTCGGGCATCGGCATCTTGGGTTATGGAGTCTAGGGCCCGGGACGGCGGCAGACTCAGGCCGCCGTCCGCAGCAGCTCCTTCGCGTGGCGGCGCGCGGCGACGTCCTCGCCGTCGGCGCCGAGCATCCGCACGATCTCGCCGACGACCTCGGCGCGGGCGAGCTCGGAGACGGTCGTGCGGGCGGTGCCCGCGGTGGTGTCCTTGACGATCGTGAAGTGGCGGTCGGCCAGCGAGGCGATCTGCGGCAGGTGGGTGATGCAGACGACCTGGCGGCCCTCGGCGAGCCCGCGCAGCTGCTCGCCGACCGCCCGCGCGGTCTTGCCGCCGATCCCCGCGTCGACCTCGTCGAAGACGAGCGTCCCGGGGCCGGTCCGCGCGGCGACGCTCATCAGCGCGAGCATCACCCGGGAGAGCTCGCCGCCCGACGCGGTGTCGCGCAGTGGGCCGGCCGGCACGCCGGGGTTCGGGGCGATGAGGAACTCGACGTCGTCGCCGCCCGACGGGCCGTAGCCCTCGCGCTCGCGCAGCGCGGCCTCGAAGCTCGCGCCCTCCATCGCCAGCTCGGCGAGCCGCTCGCGCACCGCGACCGCGAGC
>JALYMV010000425.1 GCA_030773575.1 Actinomycetota bacterium | reverse complement strand
CGCCCGCCCGGGGCGCCGCTTCCGGCTGCCGTCGTTGCGCCCCGCGGTGGCGCTGGCCGGCGTCGCCGGGCTGCTGCTCCTCGGCGGCGTCGTCGGCGTGGCGATCGATCAGGGCGACCCGGCCGCGCCGGAGCGCACGGTGGTGGCCCAGGTCGACGAGAACTTCGCGGAGGGCGCGACCGCCACCCTCATCGTGCACGAGCGCGACTCCAAGCTCGAGGTCGCCAACATGCCGGTCCCGCGGCGCGATCGCGTCTACCAGGTGTGGCTCAAGCGGCCGGGCAAGGCGACCGAGCCGACCTCCGCGCTCTTCGTCCCGCGGGCCGACGGCTCCGGCTCGGTCGCCGTCCCCGGCTCGCTGGAGGGCGTCGACCAGGTGCTGGTCACGTCGGAGCCCAAGGGCGGCTCCCGGCGGCCGACGACCTCGCCGGTCATCGCCGCCTCGCCCGCGTAGAGCGCTTGAGGGAGCGCTGAGCTCCGACTGCTAGCTTGGCCCCGCCATGGCCACCTGCTACCGCCATCCGAGCCGCGAGACGGGTGTGTCGTGCTCGAACTGCGACAACCCGATCTGCACGGACTGCATGACCGCCACGCCAGTCGGCATGCGCTGCCCGGACTGCGCGAAGCAGAAGACGAAGGTCCGCACGGCGGCGTCGATCGGCGGCGGGGACCCGATGGCCACCTACGTCCTGATCGGGCTGAGCGTGCTCGTCGCGTTCGGCTCCGGGTCGGTTCTCGGGGGGAACACCGGCAGCCCGGTGTTCCGCGACGGCGCGCTGTTCGGCCCCGCGATCGACATCACCAACGAGTACTGGCGGCTGATCACGTCCGGCTTCCTGCACGCGGGCCTCATCCACCTCGCGTTCAACATGTACATCCTCTACTACCTCGGGTCGATGCTCGAGCCGGCGCTGGGCAAGGTGCGGTTCCTGGCGCTGTACTTCGCGTCGATGCTCGGCGGGTCCTTCGGGGCGCTGCTGCTCAGCCCGCTGGCGCAAACGGTCGGCGCCTCGGGTGCGGTGTTCGGCCTCATGGGAGCGGCCTTCGTGATGCAGCGGGCGCGCGGGATGAACCCGATGCAGTCGGGGATCGGGCCGCTCATCCTGCTCAACGTCGGCATCTCGTTCGTGCTGCCCGGCATCTCCATTGGCGGCCACCTCGGCGGGCTGGCGGCCGGCGCGCTCGCCGCGCTGGCCATCGAGGAGGTCGCCAAGCGGCGGCTGCCGCGGACGCTCGCGCTCGTCGGGTGCGCGCTGGTCGGCCTGGTGGCGGTGGCGGGGGCGCTGGCGGTCGCCGGCAGCCAGAACGCGGCGCTCGGGATCGGCTAGCTACGCCTCGCGGGTGAGGGCGGCGAGCGTGAGCTCGAGCACCTCGGCCCGCGAGCGCGAGCCGTGCTCGGCGGCGACGAAGCGGTTGCCGATCCACAGCGAGAAGGCGAGCAGGCAGCGGACCTCGACGTCGTCCTCGTCGGGGCAGAAGGCGGCGAACAGCGAGCGCATGTAGTCCATCCGACGGTTGTCGACGCGGCGCAGGCGGTCGGCGACCGCGGGGTCGCGCCGCGACCAGTCGCGGATCGCCAGGTCGGTCGTCAGCAGCCCGCCGCTGGTCGAGGCGAGCGCGAACAGCCGTCGCAGCGTGTCCCTCGCACCGCCGCCCTCGGCCTCGACGCGCTCGATCACCTCGTCGATGCTCACCCGCTCCCAGGTGTCGAGCATCTCGTCGAGCAGCGCCTGACGATCGGCGAAGTGCCAGTAGAAGCCGCCCTTGGTGACCCCGAGCGATTGCGCCAGCGGCTCGATCCGGACCGCCTCCGGGCCGCCGGCCGCCAGCGCGGCGAGCCCCGCCTCGATCCATGTGCTGCGCGGCGTCCTGGTCGCGGCGGGCATCGCCTATCTGTAGCGCGTTGGTCGGTTGACACCGGCGGACGCGGCGCGTAGAGTCATCCATACGCAATCGTATGGATGGAGGCATCGGAGTGCGACTCTCCGACACCGCGCACACCTCCCGCGCCTGGCGCATCCACGAGCTCACCCGCGACTTCCGGCTCGAGGACGTCTGGGCGCTGCCCACCCCGGGCGGCCCCGACGACTTCCCCAGGCTGGTCGAGCTGATGACCGCGGGCGACCCGTCGGACGGTTCCTCCCGCATCGTCGCCGCGCTCTTCGCGATCCGCTGGAAGCTCGGGGAGCTGCTCGGCTGGGACGATCCCGGCACCGGACTCGGCTCGCGCGTGCCGACGCTCCGCGACCGCCTGCCGTCGGACCTCCGCGAGGGCCCGTCCGGCCCCGACTTCGAGGCGCTCCCGTTCAGCCCGCTGTACCTGACCGACGACGAGTTCGCGGCGGAGATCGCCAACCGGACCATGCACGGCGTCATGCACCTCGCCTGGGTCCCAGACGAGACGGGTGGCTTCCGCGGCCAGATGGCGGTGCTCGTGAAGCCGAACGGCCTGCTCGGGAGGGGGTACATGGCGGCGATCGGGCCGTTTCGTCACCTGCTCGTGTACCCGAGGCTGCTGGGCGAGGTGGGCCGGCGCTGGCGGGCGGGGGCCGCGGTGGATCGTGAAGCGGTCGCCCCCTGAGGGAGGGCATGGACCGGCATCGGGCGACCGCTCAGTAGAGGTCGACATCGGAACCGCTCATCGCCGGCGTCCTCGAGGACATCGACTGCCGGAACTGGATGGCCTGCGCGAAGGCTCCGTCCCTACACGCACCACCCGCACATGACCGGGCGGGCGCGTGGTCGCGCGCGCCCGGTCTTCGGCGTAACGTCTCTGCTCGTGATCGGTCGGCTCGCTGAGCGTCTCCCGTTCGCCCGCGGTGGGGTGATGGCGGAAGACGCGCCGATGAACCGGACGCTGATGGCGAGGGCGGGCGCTTGGCTGTTCCTTGGCGGGGGTGTGCTCGTCCTCGTGGTACTCGTGCTTCCTCACGATCAGCGCATAAGCGAGCCCGGGTTGCTCGCGGTCAGCGGCGCATGCTTCGTCGCGGCCGTGTTCGTGTTGCTTGGCTTCGACAGGGTGCCTCTCGGTGCCTTCGAGTTGCTGACCGCCGTTGCGTCTGTGCTCGTGACGGCGGCGCGGCTGTTCGCGGAAGAGGGCGGCGAAAGCGGGACGGGAGTTCAGGCGCTGTACCTGTGGATCGTGTTGTACGCCGCCTTCTTCTTCAGGCGTCGCCGTGCGCTGGTGCAGGTCGCCTGGATCGCCGTCCTCTACGCGGCGGCTCTCCTGACCGAGCCGACGTCGAGCGCGACGATCACGCTGTGGACGGTGACCGTCGGCGGACTGCTCGTCGCGGCGCTGGTGATCGGCGTCCTCCGCGACCGGGTGATCACCCTTGTCGAGCGCCTCGGCGACGCCGCGCGCACGGATCCGCTGACCGGGCTGCTCAACCGGCGGGGGTTCGACGAGTTGCTCGCCCGTGAGCTTCAGCGCTCGCGCCGCACCAAGCGGCCGCTCAGCCTGCTCGTGGGCGACCTCGACGGCTTCAAGGAGGTCAACGACCGCCACGGGCACCCAGCGGGCGACCGCGTCCTGCGCCAGGTGGCGCTCGTGCTGCCGGAGGGCAACCGCGCCATGGATACCGTGGCTCGGCTCGGGGGTGAGGAGTTTGCCGTGGTCGTGCCCGAGACCGACGAGCAGGGCGCGTTCATGTTGGCCGAGCGCCTCCGACGGGCGATCGCAACCGCGTTCGCGACCGGGGACCCGCCGCTGACCATCTCCTTCGGCATCGTCTCCTTCCCCACCCACGCCCACGACCCGCAGCAGCTTCTTCAGCGCGCGGACGAGGCGCTCTATGCGGCGAAGCGACTCGGACGAGACCGCTCGGTCGTCCATCATCCCGAGGTGCTCGGCGTGCCAGGGCGACCGGCAGGCTAGTCGCAGCGTGTCACAGCGTGTTGCGGCGGTGCGGCCGGCTGTCGAACCACGCCTCAGGGCACGAGAAGCCGCGCGTACAGATCCTGCACGTGCCCGAGCATCCGCTCCGGGCCGAACCGCCCCCGCACGTCGCTGGCCGCCGCCTCCCCGAGCTCCCGCGCCCGCTCCGGATTCCCGCGCAGGCCTGCGAGCGCCGCCGCCAGCGCCCGGTGGTCGCCCGGCGTGAAGAGGACGCCGGTCGCGCCGTCGCGGATGATCTCCGGCAGGCCGCCGTGCGCGGCGGCGACCACGCAGC
>JALYMV010000424.1 GCA_030773575.1 Actinomycetota bacterium | reverse complement strand
GCGAGAACACGCGGCGGCTGCGGCAGCCTCCCTTGGGCGTCGAGACGGGCGCGGCGATCACGCGGTCGTCGGAGACGTCCTGCGTGCGGGCCTCGCGCAGGTAGCCGTAGCCGGCCGGCTCGCCGTCGTCGGCGACCAGCGACGCGCACCCGGCCCGCACGTCCTCGCAGACCGCCCGCGTCCCGCCGCCGCGGCCGACGTCGATCCGCGAGCGGTAGTAGCCCGAGAAGACGTTCGGGTCCTTGAGCGGATCGATCGCCGCACCGGCCGCGTCGGCGCGCCAGCGGCCGGTGAGCAGCCGTCGCTCGGCCCCGGGGTCGCCCTTGACGTAGCGGTCGAAGAAGGCGCCGGTGTACCAGGCGGTCAGGTCGATCCCCCGGAGGCTGGCCGAGAAGTACTGGTTGGGGACGTAGGAGACCTCGTAGTGCGTCCCGCCGCGGACGTTGAGCTGGGCGGAGTCCACGCCGGCCTTCGAGTAGGCGCGAGACACCTCGGTGCGCGCCTGCGGGTCGGGCTCGCTCGTGTGGGGCTGGCGGAAGAGGCCGTAGTCGTTGGAGATGCCGAGCGCCGGCTTGGTGATCGGCACGTCGGGGCGCGGCCTGCCGCCGCAGCTCTTGCCGGGCGCGGCGGAGGTCCGCAGGTTGTCCCAGGCGACGATCGCCTTGACGCGCGGGTCGGCCTGGCCGACGTAGGAGACCGCGGCGGCGCCGAGCGAGTGCCCGGCGATGCCGACGCGCGAGAGGTCCACGGAGCGCCACGCCGGGTTGAACGGCGCGTTGCGGCCCTCGCGCACGCGGCGGGCCTGCTTCTCGGCGTGGCTCGTGCCGCTCGTGCAGCTCGGCCGCGGGACGAAGGGCCTGGCGGGCGTGGAGAACAGGAAGTCGAGCGCGTCCTCGGTGCCGTCGTAGAACGGGCGGCCCTCCTGGGAGGGGACCCCGTCGTTGCGGTCGGCGCCGGCGCCGTAGGTGTCGGAGAGCCCCTGGCCCTGCGGATCCCAGGTGAGCACGACGTAGCCGCGCTTGGCGAGCGTCGCGGCCTGGCCCCAGTAGGCGGTCTCCGGCGCCTGGACCGAGCCGTTGGTGATCACGATCGCCGGGCGGCGCTCCGAGCCGGCATGGGTCCTCCAGATGTGCCCTGAGACCGTCGACCCGTTGCGCGCCGTCCACAGCACCGGCGTCCGGATCCCGAAGCCGTTCTTCGCCCAGTCGTAGAGGCGGAAGTCGCCCGCGCAGCCGTCGTTGGGCCGCGAGCAGAGGTTGCCGCTGAAGTCACGCTCGGGGTCCGCGGCGCGGATCCGCTGCGCCTCGGCCTCGCGCTCCAGGCCGCGGGCGCGCAGCTCGGACTGGAACGCGGGATCGTTGAACTCGCGGTTGGCGCGCTCGTCGATCTTGGACTAGTTGGCGCGCTCGTAGGCGGGGTCGAACGCCGCCTGCGCGGGCGCGGCGGCCACCGCGAAGAGGACGATCAGGAGGGCCGTCGGCGCTCGCATCGCGCGCGAGTGTGCCATGCGGCGGATGCGGAGCGCGCCGACCCCTACCATTGACGGTCCGAGTACCCCGCGCGCCCTGGAGGCACCATGGCAAGGCTCATCCGCATGGACCACACCGGCCACACGACCCTCGCCGAGTGGACGGCCGGGGACGAGGCCGCCGCAGAGGCGGCGGTCACCGCCTTCCGCGAGCAGCTCGACCAGGGCTACTACGCGATGGTCACGCAGGGCGAGGGCCACGCCGAGCAGGTGACCGAGCTGCCGCTGGACGCCGACCTCGTGATCCTGCGGCGGCCGATCGCCGGCGGCTAGTGAGCGCGGCCCCGCCGCCGGAGACCGCGCTCCCCGAGACCGCGGGCGTCTACTGGCGCCCGCGGGTCGACACGCGCTCGCTCGGGCGCCGCGGCCGGCTGTGGACGCTGACCACCCTGGCGCACTCCGTCCCGTTCCTGGGCACGGGGGCGCTGCTGTTCGCGCTCGAGCCGCTCTCCTTCCCGGTCGGGCTGATCGCCGCCGTGCACGCCTGGGCGATCCCCGAGCTCTACGC
>JALYMV010000423.1 GCA_030773575.1 Actinomycetota bacterium | reverse complement strand
CGGGCGGGCCCGCGCAGATGTCGGCGGTCAGCCGCTCGCCGCGCGAGACGACGACGTCCCGGCGCTCGAGCACCGTGCCGCCCCGCTCGCAGGTCAGCGTCCAGGCCTCCGGCGGCTCGGGCGAGCTGAACGCGATCCGGCCCGTGAACGACGGGTCGGCCGCGGTGACGTGGATCACCCGGACGACGTAGTCGCCCGCCGGCGGGTTGACGACCTGGAGCTCCTCCGCGACATTCGCCCCGTTCGACGACCGCGCCACCTCGACGAGCGCGCCGTTCTCCCGCCGCAGGAGCTTGAGGTTGAAGTTCTTGTTCTGCATCGGCGCCCACTCGATGCGGATGCGAACGACGCCGTTGTCCTCCGTGGGCGCGACCTTGACCGGGAAGTCCTGGACGTTGGCCGCGTTCTCCTGCCCGTTGCCCGGCACGGTCGGCGTCGCCCCGTTGCGGATGTCCTGGCTCGGCGTCGCCGGCCCGCGCGGGATCCGGCCGCCCGGCACGATCGGTCGGGTCGACGGGTTGACGTGCCATTCGTAGCGGCCGTCGGCCGGCACGGTCAGCGTCGTCTCGAGGACGTCGGGGAACGTCAGCACGGAGCCCGTCGCGTCCCCCGCGCTGATGAGCTTCGAGGTCGACGAGTTGAACGACTTCTTCAGCCGCAGCGTCGCGCCCGGGGCCGCCGCGCCCTCCAGGACGGAGTGGCGCTCGGCGTTCGCCGTGTTCTCGAGCGCCGCGAAGTAGGCCTCGCGGTTACCCTTGCCGGCCAGAGCGCCCGTGCCGCGGTACATCCCGACGACCTCCTCGTAGGGCGGATGGAACTCGTCCGGCCCGCTCTCGAAGGTGAAGCCGAGGCCGCCCGTCGCGAAGTACGTCCAGTCCTCCGTGGTGCCCGAGGTGTCGTAGAGCTCGTAGGAGAGCTGGTTGGCGTAGCCGTTGTTGTCGGTCATCGACTTGCCCAGCGCGCGGTAGACCGTCTCGTCGGGCGCGGGGCCCCGGGCGCTCAGCCCCGGCGGGCGCAGGACGAGGTTGCCGTAGGTGTGATTCGTGATGAGCGTCGTGACCTGGTTGGCCGACACGGTCCGCTGGACGTTCTGCGTCTCGGGCTCCGAGAACGGGCCCGCACCGCGGTAGGTGTCGCTCGTGGCCGACGCGCTCGCGCCGTTGCCGCCCCACAGGCCGCCGTAGTTGCGGTTGGGGTCGACGCCCCGGTTGCGGTTGTCGGTCGCGCCGCACTCCCCCGCGGCGGGGACCTGGTTGTCGACGACGCGGCAGTTGCGCCGCTTGTACGCGAAGCCGCTGCTGGAGTCGTCGGGCGCGAGCGTCGACAGGTTGTAGCCGTCGGGGTTGATGACGGGGACGACGAGCGTGCGCGTCGCGTCGACCAAGCGCGTCGTGCGCTCGTGGGAGCCGTAGCCGCGGACGAGGTCGAACGCGAACTCGAGCGGCAGCTCAGCCGCCGGCCACTCGCGCGCGTGGTGGACGCCCATCTGGAAGAAGACCGGCTTGGCCTCGCGAACCCCCCGCGGGCTCGTGATCTCGACCCCCTCGACCGGCCGGCCCTCGAGCGAGGGCAGCGGCAGCGTGATCGGCCGGACGAGGTCCGGCCGCTCGTCGACGAGCTGCTTGAGCCCCGCCTGCACGTCGGCGAGCTTGCGGTAGCCCGTCGAGCCGCTGGGCATGCCGTCGGCTGCGGCCTGAGCGCTGCGGGCGCCGCTCCTTCGAAGCCGCTCTTCGTAGCGCGCGTCGAGGCGCCGGTTGGCGCGGTCGCGGGCCTGGAGGTCAGGGATCTTGACCGTGAAGGCGAAGCCGGCGCCACGCAGCTTGCGCTCGTCCGCGCTCGTGTGGAGCACGACCTCGAGCCCGTGCTCGTCACCGTGCTCGGTCAGGTCGAGGTCGAGCGCCTGCAGCCGAGCCTTGTCGCCGTCGTTGGGCGTCGGGACCTCGACGACCTTGATCGGCTCGGCCGGGCCGGCCGGCACGCCGAGGCGCTTGGTCGAGATGGCAAGGGTGACGGGAGTCCGCCCGCCGGAGACCCGGCAGGCCTGAACGACGAGCCGCTGGCCCTTGTAGACGAAGCCCTCGGCAAGCTCGTTGGAGCCGAAGGAAGCAGAGCCCGCGACCCGTTCGCGCGTGCGGGCGTCGAAGACCGCGACGTCCCAGTCGGCGCCCCGGCCGCCCGAGAGGCTGGAGTGCACGAGGCCGGTGGCGGTGGCGGTGTAGGTCGTGCGGGTGGTGCCCCGGGCGTCGGCAGCGAGGAGGCGATCGATGCAGCCGCGCTGGACGGTGGTCGCCGGGGCGGCCAGCTCGGCCGCGCCGGCGGCGGGCGGGGCACCGGCGAGGAGGCCGGCTGCGAGGAGCGCGCCACTCAGCCAGGCGCTTGCGGTCCGGGAGGCCATGGGAGCGTGAACGCCGGCGGGACGGAGAACTTGTTGGTCGCCCGCTGAGATGACCGCGAGCGAACTACGGAGCAGCACCGGGGGCGGCTACCATCCCGTCCTCCCGCCGGAGTAGCTCAGTCGGTTCAAGCGACGCCCTCGCCTCGCCGGCGCCGCCGCGGGCCGCACACGGCGGCTGGTGGCGCCTCAGGGCGACCTCCGTCCCCACCGCCCAGCCGCGCTGCGGCGGCGGATGGCGAGCCCGGCCACGGCCGGGCTTCTTCTGGGCCTAAGGTGACCCCACCCTCTGGAGTAACACCAGGAGGTAGTTGCAGTTCCTCTGCCTCTTCTCCTTGTGGGGCTAGAAACGCGGTGCCCGAGCGCCCGCGCTCCGAGAGGGACCCCCACGGCTACGGCGTGGCAGACGCGCACGGGCCGATCGCAGATCCCAACCTGGGTGCGGCGCTCCAGCGGTGTGAACGGCTGGCTGGTGAGGATGGGATCCACGGGTTGCGGCGGGCCGCGAGGGCGGGCGAGAACCCCCTGGCGGTCGTTCTCGCGGCCTGGGTGCTGTTGCGGCGGGAGGCCGGGTTCTCCGTCGACGCTCGGCTGCACCCCAAGCGGTGGCGGCAGCTGAGTCGGGCGCTCATGCGCGGCGAGCGCTACGCCGGGGGTGGGCACGGCGCGATCGGCGCCGGCGCCGAGATGCTCATCGACGCGCTCGAGGAGTCCGCCGACCGCGGCTGGGCGCCGCTCGAGATCACCTGCTATCGCCTGCCGACCGCCCCGGGCCGCACCACCGAGGCGATGAACGCCCGCAACGCCGGCACCACCGTCTTCTCCCTCGCGCACTTCGGCTGCTGGCTCGACCAGACCACCCGCCGCGACCGGCGCCGCGTCCGTGATGCCGAGGAAACCCGTGCGAAGGGCCGGCGCCGCCGCGCCGCTCGCCGCGCCAACAAGGCCGCGTGGCGAGCTCAGACCGGTAGCCGGGGTCGTAACGGGTCGTCCCGACCCCGCGCGGCCGGTCAGGAGCCGACGGCGTGATCGGGCCAGGGGCGGTCGCGCAGCAGCTCGAGCAGCCGGCGGCTGCCGGCGATGCGGTGGATGTAGCGGTCGGTGGTGGAGGCGTGGCGGTGGCCGAGCGCGAGCTGCACGTCGGCGACCTGCGCGCCCTCGTGGAAGTAGACCTCCGACGCGAACGTGTGCCGCAGGGCGTGCGGATGGACCCGGCGGCGCAGGCCGGCCTGGTCGGCGCGGAGCTTGAGCGACTCGCGGATGGTGGAGGCCTGCAGCCGCCGGCCGACGCTCGGGCGGGTCACCACGCAGAACAGCGGCCCGTAGTCGGGCCCGGCGAGCTCGGGGTCGCCGCGGTCGGCGAGCAGCTCGGCGCGCAGCTCGAGCCAGTCGAGCAGGACGCCGGCGGCGTGGCGGTCGATCGGGACGGTCCGGCGGTTGCCGCCCTTGCCGCGGAGCACCGCGATCGTGCCGCGCGCAAGGTCGACGTCTTTGGGTTCGAGGCTGAGCGCCTCTTCGATGCGCAGCCCGGAGCGCCACAGCAGCGTGAACAGCGCCCGGTTGCGCACCCCGGTGCGGCGGTGCGGGCCGGTGAGCGGGCAGCGCTCGAGCACCGCGAGCACCTGGCCGGCCTCGAGGACCTCCGCCGGGTAGCGCTTGCCCGCGTTCGGGGGCTTGAGGCCCTTGCGGTAGCCGGGCTGGGTGATCGGCGACCGCCGGCGTCCGTGGCCGGCGGGCGTGTAGCTGGACGGGTGCATCGTCCCTCTCTCATTCGGTTGTCCGGCCCGATCCC
>JALYMV010000422.1 GCA_030773575.1 Actinomycetota bacterium | reverse complement strand
GCCGAGGCCAGCGCGGCGGCCCGCAGCGTCTCCGTCTTCGACGGCCTGGTCACCGCCTACGGCGTCCGCCGCCGCGCCGAGGCGGGCGGCGGGCGGGTCGAGTACTCCGGCTCGGTCAACGGCCTCGAGGTCGACGGGCGGATGATCGGCGACGTCGCCGCCGAGGAGCGCTACGAGATCGGCGACGGTGCGGGCACGGTGACCGTCAACCGGGGGTCGCGCGGGATGGTGGTCGAGCTCGACCGCGCGGTCGGCAGCTACTCCGCCGGCTCGCGGGTGATCGTCGCCTCGGTGCGGGCGGAGGCCGTCGACGGCGCGAGACCGTCTCCCACCCCCGCCCCGACGCCCGGCGCCGGCGCCGGAGACGAAGGCGTCGACGACGCGGTGGCGCGCAAGCGCAAGCCCAAGCGCGAGCTCGAGCGGCGCAAGGCCCCGAAGATCCCGCGGCGGCTGACCGCCAAGCGGTTCGCGTTCCCCGTCTTCGGCGAGGACGCGCGGGTGGCCGACGACTTCGGCGCCGACCGCCAGATCGGCGACCACAAGGGCAACGACGTCTTCGCCGCCTTCGGCGCGCCGGTGCTCGCGGTGACCGACGGCGAGATCTTCAAGGTCGGCACCCTGCCGATCTCCGGCAACCGCCTGTGGCTGCGCTCCGACGCCGGCGACGAGTTCTTCTACGCCCACCTCTCGGCCTTCTCCCCCGCGGCGGTCAACGGCCGGCGCGTCAAGGGGGGCCAGGTCCTCGGCTTCACGGGGAACACGGGCGACGCGGAGCCCACACCGCCGCACGTCCACTTCGAGATCCACCCGGCGGGCGGCAAGGCGATCGACCCGTACGAGATCCTCACCGCCTGGCAGGACAAGCGCGACGTCCCGCCCGGTGCCTGGCTGACGCGCTACGGCTCGGACACCGAGCCGCGGCCGGGCGCGCTCGTCGAGGTCCGCGACTTCATCGCCGGTGAGTGAGGTCGGCGACCAGGCGCCGCAGCGCCTGAGCGCTGCCGAGCGCGTCGCGCGCCGCCGCGAGGCCTACGAGGCGCACGGGCCCGTCTACAAGGCGGTGTTCGTCGGCACGGGCCTGGTGATCACGCTCGCCGGCGTGGCCCTGCTCGCGCTTCCCGGCCCGGCCTTCGTGATCATCCCGATCGGCCTGGCCATGCTCGCCGTCCGCTTCACGTGGGCTGAGCGGGCGCTGGTCAAGGCGCTCGAGCAGGCCGAGCGCGCCCAGGAGAAGGCGCGCAACACCACCCCGCTGCAGAAGGCGCTGGGGATCGCGGGGACCGTCCTGGCGATCGCCGCCGGCGTCGCCGCGGCGAGCCTCTGGGACATCCCGCTGCTGCCCGTCTAGAGCGCCCTGCAACGACGAAGGGCGCCCCGGAGGGCGCCCTTCGGAGACCGAGAGCTGGTTTTCGCCCGGCCGCCTTTCGCCGGCGCTCAGGCTCTGGGCGACGTCACTACGCGCTGGGCGTGCTCGCCGGGGAGGCCGGCGCGGGCGCCGGGGGCGTGGTGGGCGAGGTGTACTCGAACTCCTCCTCGGCCCCGAAGAGCGCGTCGAGGACCTTCTTGCGCAGCCCCTCGGAGAGCGCGAGTGCGGTGCCGCCGGCGACCAGGAGGAGCAGGAGCTTGCGGCCGAAGCCGCCGCCGCGCTGCGCCTTGGGCGCCTCGCGCATGGCGACGGTGGCGTCGCGCAGCGAGGACGCGGCCTGCTGGAGCTCCTTCTGGAGCTTCTTGTCGTCGAAGATCGCCTTGGTCGGCGACTTGCCGTTGTTGAGCCGGCTGTAGGCCTTGCGAGCGGATTCGTACGCCTCGACGATGTTCTCGCGCAGGTCCTCGTCCTCGATCAGCCGCTGCACGTACGGCGAGTTCTTGGCGGCCGTCGCTGCGGCGCCGGCCTTCGCCGCTTTCTTCTTCGCTGCCATTGCACCCTCTCGGTCTGAGTTGCGGTCTTTGCGGAGCATACCCCTGCTACCCGCATGGCGAGCGCTAATCCGATCAGGGCTCGAGCGCCGCCTCGAGGACCTCGCCGATCTCCTCGACCCAGGTGAAATCGAGGTCGGCGCGCAGGTGCGCGGGGATGTCCTCGGCGTCGGGCTCGTTGAGCCGCGGTGCGATCACGCGCCGCAGCCCCCCGCGCTGGGCCGCCAGCGCCTTCTCCTTGAGGCCGCCGATCGGCAGGACCTGGCCCGTGAGGGTCAGCTCGCCCGTCATCGCGATGTCGGAGCGCACGGGGCGCCCGGCGACGAGCGACATCAGCGCGGTCGCCATCGTGATCCCGGCGCTCGGGCCGTCCTTGGGCGTCGCGCCCGCCGGCACGTGGATGTGGATGTCGTGGGTCGCGAACCAGTTCTCCGGCAGGTCGGGGACCTGGCGGCGGGCGTGGCCGCGGACGTAGGAGAGCGCGGCCTGGGCGGACTCCTTCATCACGTCGCCGAGCTGACCCGTGATGGTGAGCTTCCCGGTGCCGGGCATCGCGGTCGCCTCGACGAACAGCACGTCGCCGCCGACCGGCGTCCACGCCAGGCCGGTGGCCACGCCGGGATCGCTCGTGCGGCGCTTGGCCTCCGTGTGGAAGCGCCGGCGGCCGAGCAGCTCGCCCAGCCGCTTCTCGTTGACGGTGAACCTCCGCGTCTCGAGCGTCCCCTCCGCCACCCGGCGCGCGACCTTGCGACAGGCCGTCCCGATCTCGCGCTCGAGGTTGCGCACCCCCGCCTCGCGCGTGTAGCCGGCGATGATCTCGCGCAGCGCCCCATCGGTGAACGAGATGCGCGACTTCGTCAGCCCGTTGCGCTCGACCTGGCGCGGGACGAGGTAGCGCCGGGCGATCTCGAGCTTCTCCTCCTCCGTGTAGCCCGCGAGCCCGATGACCTCCATGCGGTCGCGCAATGGCCCGGGGATGGTGTCGAGCGTGTTGGCCGTCGTGATGAACATGACGTCCGAGAGGTCGAACGGCACGTCGAGGTAGTGGTCGCGGAAGCTCGCGTTCTGCTCCGGGTCGAGCACCTCGAGCATCGCGGAGGCCGGGTCGCCGCGGTAGTCGGACCCCATCTTGTCGATCTCGTCGATCATGAACAGCGGGTTGCGCGAGCCGGCGTCGCGCAGGGCGCGCACGATCGTCCCCGGCATGGCGCCGACGTAGGTCCGGCGGTGGCCGCGGATCTCGGACTCGTCGCGCACGCCGCCCGCGCTGATGCGCTCGAAGTTGCGCCCGAGCGCGCGGGCGACGGACTGGCCGAGCGAGGTCTTGCCCACGCCGGGCGGGCCGACGAGGCAGAGGATCGAGCCGCGCGCGTCGGGCTTGAGGCGGCGCACGGCGAGGAACTCGAGAATGCGGTCCTTGACGCGCTCGATGTCGTAGTGGTCGGCGTCGAGCACCTCGCGGGCGTGCGCCAGGTCGAGGTTGTCCTCGGTGGTCCGCGACCACGGCAGCGTGGCGATCCACTCCAGGTAGGTGCGGATGATCCCGTGCTCGGCCGCCGCCTGCGGGAGCCGCTCGAGTCGCGCGAGCTCGCGGCCGGCGATCGCGTCGACCGCCTCTGGCAGCCCCGCCGCGTCGAGCTGCTCGCGCAGCTCGTCGATCTCGGCCTCCTGCGGGTCGCGCTCGCCGAGCTCCTCCTGGATCGCCTTGAGCTGCTGGCGCAGGACGTACTCGCGCTGGGTCTTGTCGAACTCCGACTGGACCTGGGACTGGATCCGCGAGCCGATGGCGACGACCTCGAGCTCGCGCGCGAGCATCTCCGACAGCCGGCGCAGGCGGCGGGCGACGTCGCGCTCCTCGAGCAGCTCCTGCTTCTCCTCGGCCTTGATCCGCAGGGCGCCGGCGATCAGGTGCGAGAGCGCGCTCGGGTCCTCGAGGTTGGCGACCGCGAGCTGCAGCTCCTCGGGGAGGTACGGGACCTCTTCGATGATGCTCGAGAACGTCTGCTGCACGTTGCGCATGAGCGCGGTGAGCTCGGGGCCCTCGCGCACGACGTCGGGCGCCTCGCTGACCCGCGCGACGAGGTACGGGTCCTCGGTCTCGTAGCCGTCGATCTCGATCCGCTGGCCGCCCTGGACGAGGATCCGCAACGTCCCGTCCGGGACCTTGAGCATCCGGGCGACGACGCCGACGACGCCCACCCGGTGAAGCTGCTCGGGCCCCGGTGTCTCGTCCTCGGGGTCGCGCGAGCTGACCATGGCGAGCATCCGGTTGCCCGACAGCACGTCGTTGATCAGTCGGACGGAGCGCTCCTGGCCGACCGCCAGCGGGGTCAGCGTCTCCGGGAAGGTGACGGTGTCGCGGAGCGGGAGGACCGGCAGCGTGGCGGGCAGCGACGGGTCACCGCCGAGCTCGACGGGCTGCGCGCCGTTGCCGGGCGGGACCTCGACCTCGATGGTCATGAGGCGCCTTCGATGGGCACCTGGCGCGCGGTGGAGGACGGGACGACGAGCGGCAGCTCGACGATCAGCACCCCGTGCTCGTAGCGGGCGCGGGCGGCGTCGGCGTCCACGTCGGCGCCGAGGCCGACGATGCGGCGGAACGGACCGTGCTCGATCTCGAGCAGCTGGTAGACGCGCCCGTCGGCCTCCTCCGGGCGCCGGATGCCGGCCAGTACGAGCTCGCGGCCGCGGATCTCGAGCTCGACGTCGGCGGGGTCGATCCCCGCGAGGTCGGCCTTGACCACCGCGCGCGGTGGGTCGCCGGCGTAGAAGACGTCGACCGCCGGGGTGAAGCCGCCACGGGCGCGGCCGCGGGCGCCCCAGCGGCGCTCGACGACGTCGCCGAAGAGCTCGTCCATCTCGCGCCGCATCCGGTCGAAGTTGGCGAAGAGCTCTCGTTCGCGCGCCATGGGGCGATACTAGATACCCAGTGCGCGGCCCCGATCCTCAGGTCGTCATCCTCGGCGCGGGGATCTGCGGGCTCAGCTGCGCCGTCGCGCTCGGCGAGGCGGGGCTGCGCGTGGCGGTGGTGGCCGACGCGCCGCCGGAGGCGACGGTCTCGGCGGTGGCGGGCGGGCTGTGGTTCCCCTACGGCGTCGAGGAGGGGCCGGCCGGCCTCGCGCGTGCGCGCGCGAGCTACGACCGGTTCGAGGCGCTCGCGGCGGCCGAGCCCGCGGCGGCGGTGACGATGGTCGACTACCTCCATTTGTCCGGGCGCGACCCGTGGTGGTCGGCGGCGATGCCGGAGGGCCGCGTTCGCGAGGCGCCCGGCGGCTTCCTCGCGCGCGTGCCGCTCGCGCGCAGCCCGGAGCACCTGGCGTACCTGACCGCGCGGGCGCGGGCGCTCGGCGGGAGCTTCCTGCGCCGGCG
>JALYMV010000421.1 GCA_030773575.1 Actinomycetota bacterium | reverse complement strand
GCTCGCGGGCGATCGCCATCGCGCGCCGCGGGCGCCCCTCCGCGAGCTCGACGACGTCGCCGAGCAGCACGAGCCGGTCGGCCTCGGCGACCGCGGCGCACAGGGCGTCGAGCGCCACGGGCCGGCGCAGGACGTCGCGGCCCAGCGTGGAGCCGAGGTGCAGGTCGGAGATGACGAGGGTTCGCACCGGGGAGGAGGTTGCCCTACCCTCCGCCGCGCCGCGATCGACAAGGTCAACCTGCCGGCCGCGCTCGAGGACGTCACGAGCCCTGCGCTCCGAGCGCGGGGCGCCGGTCATGGTGATCGAGCGCCTCGGCGACGTGGACGCCGAGGCGCAGCGCGGAGCCGCGCTGACGGGTCCTGAAGCGGCGCATTGCCAATCAGGCGGCGGCAGCGGGCCTCGTCCCGTGGCCGTTCACCGCCTTCTGGGCGGTCCGCATCCTGACAGTGTGACTCTCCGACCGCGGCGCGCGTCGCGCGTTGTGACCCATGTGGCCGCACCCCTGCGTACACCGGATTGCATGACGCAGCGACGCTTCACGCGCCCTGAGCCCTTCGCCGTCGACGGCCGCTGCGCCGCCGCCGGGTGCACGGTGGTCGCGAAGGGGGAGATCGACCTCTGCACGAGCCCGGCGATCGAGTCCGAGCTCGAGCGCCACCACCACGACGGGCGGGCGCTCGAGGTGGACCTCTCCGGCGTGACGTTCATCGACTCGACGGGCCTCAGCGTCCTGCTCCGGACCCGGGACCGGCTGGCCGGGCAGGGGCGCGCGCTGCGCGTCGTGGCGCCCGACGGGCCGGCGCTCCGCGCGATCGAGCTCACCGGCCTGCAGCGGACGCTGGGCGTCGGCCCGGGCCGCTGACGGCTCGCCTCAGCTCTCCGGCAGCCCGGGGATCGCACCGTTGCGGAACGCGTCGACGAACCGCCGGTGGTCGTCGCGGGCGAGTGCCCCGTAGCCGGCGCCGAACTCCGCGAGCTCGCCGGCGAACGCCGTCTCGTCCTCCCCGACGGCGGCCACGATCGCGTCCTCGGTCTGGAACGGCACGAGCGTCTGCTCCGAGCCGGCGTCCGAGACGCAGTGGACCTTCGCCGTGGCCTGCCCGAGGTGGCAGAGGAGGGGCATGATCTCGTCGGGCTCGGTGACCGCGTCCCAGTCGAGGTCGGCGACGTAGGGCGAGAGCTCGGAGACGACCTGCCCTACGCCGCGCAGCTCGCACCAGCCCAGCCACGGATCGGCGTGGGCCTGCAGCGCCCGCTGGCTGACCGCGGTGCGATGGCCCTGATGCTCGAAGTACTCGCGGATGCGCTCGTCGTTGACGACCCGGCTCGGGGCGGCGACGTTGGCCTGCTTCATGGACAGGACCACGTCGTTCTCGAGCGCCTGCGAGCGGCCCTCGATGAGCAGGTTGTAGGCGGGCAGCCCGGCGCTGCCGATGCCGAAGCCGGAGCGGCCGACGACGTCCTTGACCGTGTAGGAGACGCTCTGCTGGCGCTTGACCTCGGGGATCGTCTCGAGGTAGGCGGCGTAGGCGGCGAGCACCTCCTCGCGCTCGGCGTCGTCGAGCCGGCGGACCCCCGCGCCCTCGGTGAAGACCCGCTCCGTCCCCTCGATCGCGGTCATTCGCTGGAGCATCGCCACCCTGGTCTCGAGCCGCGCCGCGTACAGCACGTCGCGCAGCGCGCCCTCCGCGGTGTCGAGCGTGAGGCGGAACTCGCGGTCGCGGTCGCCGGTCGCGAAGGCACGCACCTGGTCGACGTAGGCCGTGGCGTAGGTGCGGATCATCGTCGCGATCGTCGCGTCGGAGAGCGCCTTGGCGAAGCCGAGGAGGGCGAGGCTCGCGGCCATCCGCTGCAGGTCCCAGGCGAAGTGGCCGAGGTAGGCCTCGTCGAAGTCGTTGACGTCGAAGACGAGGATGCCCTCGGAGTCCATGTAGGTGCCGTAGTTCTCGGCGTGGAGATCGCCCTGGATCCACACGCGCCCCGTCCGCTCGTCGGCCCACCGGTCCTCGAGCCGGTGCACGTCGGAGTAGAAGAGGTGCGCGCTGCCGCGGTAGAACGCGAAGGGGTCGGCGGCCATCTTGCGGAACTTGCGCCGGAAGGCGCGCGGGTCGCGCTCGATGAGCTCCGCGAAGGCGTCGACCAGGACGCCCACGATCTCCTCCTGGCGCTCGCTCGCGGAGGCGAGCTCGTCGAGGGTCGTCATGGGCGCCATGGTGCCAGCCCCGTACCCTGACCGCCATGCGGGCGCTGGCGGAGCTCACGACGCTGCGGCTCGGCGGGCGCGCGGAGCGGCTGGTGGAGGCGCGCACGGAGGCCGGCCTCGTCGACGCGGTCCGCGAGGCGGGCGACCACCTGCTGGTGCTGGCCGGCGGGTCCAACGTCGTGGTGGCCGACGAGGGGGTGCCGGGGACCGTCGTCCTGGTCGCCACGCGCGGCGTCGCCGAGCGCGAGGAGGGCGTGCTCGAGGTCCAGGCCGGGGAGCCGTGGGAGCCGTTCGTCGCGCGCTGCGTCGAGGCCGGGCTGGCGGGGATCGAGTGCCTGTCGGGGATCCCGGGCTCGGTGGGCGCGACGCCGATCCAGAACGTCGGCGCCTACGGGCAGGACGTCGCCCGGACGGTCCGGGAGGTGCGCGCGCTCGACCGCTCCAGCGGCGAGGTCCGCTCGCTCACGCCCGCCGAGTGCGAGTTCTCCTATCGCTCGAGCCGCTTCAAGCGCGAGCCGGGCCGGTGGGTCGTGCTGGCGGTCGCGTTCGCGCTCGCGCGCCACGACGGCGGCGAGTCCGAGCCGATCCGCTACCCGGAGCTCGCGCGGGCGCTGGGCGTCGAGGTGGGGGAGCGCGCCGCCCTGCAAGACGTCCGCGAGGCCGTGCTCGCGCTGCGGCGCGGCAAGGGCATGGTGGTCGATCCCGAGGACCCCGACTCGGTCTCCGTCGGCTCGTTCTTCACCAACCCGGTCCTCTCCCCGGACGACTTCGCGGCGCTCGAGGCCCGGGTCCGCGAGCGGCTCGGCCCGGACGTCTCCCCGCCGCGCTTCCCGGAGCCCGACGGCCGCATCAAGACCTCGGCGGCGTGGCTCGTCGAGCGCTCGGGGATCGGCCGCGGCTTCGGCCTCCCCGGCCCGGTCGCCGTTTCCACCAAGCACACGCTCGCGCTCACCAACCGCGGCGGCGCGACCACCGCCCAGCTCGTCGCGCTCGCCCGGCAGATCGCCGCCAAGGTCCACGCGGAGCTCGGCGTCGAGCTCGTCCCCGAGCCCGTCTTCGTCGGCCACGCGTGGGCGGCGCTGTCGGCCCCGGGCGACTGAGCAGGGCTTTTCGCTGCTACGGTGGTCCACGTGGTCGGCACCGATGCCGGCCACGAGGCAGCTTGCTCTGAGTCTCGCGTTCGTGCGGTTCGGGTCAGTCGTTCGCCTCCCCGATTCGTACGCGGCCATGAAGGCCGCCCATGGAGACCTACATGTCAACGCAGTCCTTCGCCGATCTCGGCGTGTCCGCCGCCGTGTGCGGCGCCCTCGCCAAGCGCGGCTTCGAGTCGCCCTTCGCCATCCAGAAGCTCGTCGTCGCCGACGTCCTCGCCGGCCGCGACGTCCTCGCCAAGTCTCCGACCGGCTCGGGCAAGACGCTCGCCTTCGGCGTGCCGATCTGCGACCGGATCGAGTCCACCGACCGGCGCCCCGCCGCGCTCGTCCTCGCCCCCACCCGCGAGTTGGCCACCCAGATCGTCGAGGAGACCCGCTCGATCGCCCACGCCCGGGCGCTCTCGGTCGCCGCGGTGTACGGCGGCGTCGGGATCGAGAAGCAGGCCCGCGAGGCGCGCCGCGCCCACATCGTCGTGGCGACGCCGGGCCGCCTCGAGGACCTGCTCCAGCGCCGCGCGATCTCGCTCTCCGACGTCCGGATCCTCGTCCTCGACGAGGCCGACCGCATGCTCGACATGGGCTTCCGCCCACCCGTCGACCGAATCGTCGCCCAGTGCCCGCGCGACCGCCAGACCCTCTTCTTCTCCGCCACGCTCGACGGCGAGGCCGGCCGCGTCGCCGAGGAGTACACGACGGACCCGGTCCGCCACGAGCACGTCGCGGCCAAGCAGCGCCTCGCCGACGTCGAGCACCGCTTCGTCGCGGTGGAGCGCGAGGACCGCATCGACGCCCTCGTGCACGAGCTCGACTCCGAGCGCGACCTCGCCCTCGTCTTCGTCCGCACGAAGCGCGGCGCCGACCGGCTGACCAAGCGCCTCAACGCCGCGGGCGTCAAGGCGGTCGCCATGCACGGCGACAAGTCGCAGCGCCAGCGCGAGCGCGCGCTGGCCGACTTCGAGGCCTGGCGGGTCGACACGCTCGTCGCCACCGACGTCGCCGCGCGCGGCATCGACGTCGAGGGCATCTCGCACGTCATCAACTTCGACGCCCCGGAGGACCGCGAGGGCTACGTGCACCGCATCGGCCGCACGGCCCGGGCCGGGAACACCGGCATCGGCGTGACCTTCGTCGGCGCCGAGCAGGCGCGCGACGTCCGCAGGATCGCCTCCGAGCTGCGTCTCGAGGGCGAGTTCGACGCGTCGGGCCTGCGCGTGGCGCACGGCTCGCGCCAGCACGCCGGCGGCGGCCGGGGCGGCTC
>JALYMV010000420.1 GCA_030773575.1 Actinomycetota bacterium | reverse complement strand
GGCGCGGCGCGGGGGCGAGGCGCAGCAGGGCGTCGAGCAGCAGCCCGACGCCGAAGTTCGAGACCGCCGAGCCGAAGAAGACCGGCGTGCACCGCCCAGCGGCGAAGTCGTCGACGTCGAACGCGCTGCCGGCCGCCTCGAGCAGCTCGAGCTCCTCCTGCGCGACGGGCCATGCGTCGGCCTCGCGCTCCGCCGCCGCAGGCGCGTCGAGCACCTCCTCCCCGGCCTGCGTGGCGCCGCCGACCGTCCGCGTGAAGCGGTGAAAGGCGCCCGTGCCGCGGTCCACCACGCCGCGGAAGTCGCCCGGAATGCCGACGGGCCACGTCGCGGCGGCGGGCGTGACGCCGAGGACCGTCTCGATGTGGTCGAGCATCTCGAGCGGCTCCATGCCGGGCCGGTCGTACTTGTTGACGAACGTGAGCAGCGGGATGCCGCGCGCGCGGGCGACCTCGAAGAGCCGCAGCGTCTGCGGCTCGACGCCCTTGGCGGCGTCGAGCAGCATCACCGCGCAGTCGGCGGCGGCGAGGACGCGGAGCGTGTCCTCTGAGAAGTCGCGGTGGCCCGGGGTGTCGAGCAGGTTGAAGACGGCGCCCCCGTGTTCGAAGCGCAGGACGGTCGAGGTGACCGAGATCCCGCGCCGGCGCTCGATCTCCATCCAGTCCGACGTCGTCGAGCGCCGGCTCTTCTTGGCGTGCACGGCGCCCGCCTCGTTGACCGCGCCGCCGTAGAGCAGCAGCTTCTCGGTCAGCGTGGTCTTGCCCGCGTCGGGGTGCGAGATGATCGCGAAGGTGCGGCGGCGGGCCGCCTCCGCGGCGACGCGCCCGCCGCCGTCGGAGGAGGACATGCCACGAATCTAGACGCCGGGAGCCCGGCTCAGGGCAGGCCCGCGTGCGGAACCTCGACGGTGGTGGTGAGCAGGACCGCCTCGCGCGCGGCCGCGCGGTTGTGCTCGAGGAAGTCGGGCGCCGCGCAGATGAGCAGCGTCCGGCCGTCCTCGCCGCCCAGCATGCACGCGAAGAAGCCCAGGCCCTCGGGAGCGCGGATCTCGTCGACGATCTCGCCGCCGGGCGCAATCCGGCCGCAGCGGCCGCCGATCGCGTCCGCCGACCAGATGTGGCCCTCGCCGTCGAGCGTGCACCCGTCGGGGGCGAACCCGGCGGCCGCGATCATCTCGGCGAGCGGCGCGAGCTCCGGCTCCGGCGTGATCTGGCCCCAGACCCGCCGGTCGGTCAGCGAGCCGTCGTCCGCGATGGTGAAGGCGGTGTAGCGGCAGCCGACCGTCTCCCCGACCACGAGCATCGAGCCGTCCGGGGTGATCACCATCCCGTTGGGGAACCGCAGGTCCTCGGCGGCCACCGAGGCAGACCCGTCCGGGGCGACGTGGACGAGGGTGGTCGGCCGCGGGTCCTCGCCGGCCATCAGGTCGAAGCCGAAGTTGCCGGCGTACGCGTTGCCCCGCTCGTCGACGACGAGGTCGTTGACGTGCCCGCCGGTGAGCGCGGTGAGGTCGGCGTGCTCGCTCACCTCCCCGCCCGGCGCCCGGCGCCACATCCGGCGGTCCTTCATCGAGTTGACCATGAGCGAGCCGTCGGGCAGCCAGCCGAGGCCGGAGGGCTGCCCCTCGACGCGCAGCACCTCCTCCTCGCGGCCGTCCGGGTCGACCGTGAAGACGGCCTGGCGGTAGAAGTCCGAGACCCACCAGCGCCCGTCGCGCCAGCGCGGCCCTTCGAAGAAGCCGCCGCCCTCGGCGAGCGTGTCGAGCGTGCGGGCGGCCATCACGCCTCCTCGCCCTCTTCGTCCTCCGGGTCGGTGGCCTCGGGGTCGCCGAACTCGAACTCGCCCGGGTTGTGCGGCGCCTCGTCCTCGTGCTCGCCGAACTCGGGCTCGCCCGGGTTGTGCTCGGGCTCTCGCTCCATGGTGGCTCCTCCTCCTGCTCGTGCTGACGGTGTCGCGAGGTTCATTCCTCGAAACCGCTCGTCCGGAACGTGCGCGGCCAGCCCCTCGAGCCGCTCGATGGTCGCCTCGACGTCCGCGAAGGTCGTGCGCGGGTTGATCGTGCACAGGCGGATCGCGGTCCGGCCGTCGAGCACGGTGGAGCTCGGCGCCGCGAAGCCGTCGGCCAGGGCCGAGCGCACCAGGGCGTCGTTGAGCGCGTCCGGGCCCTCGCGGCGGAAGCAGACGATGCCGAGCTGCGCCGGCGAGACGACCTCCCAGCCGGGGCGGGCGCGAAGCACCCGCTCGGCGTGCTCGGCGAGCTCGATCCCGCGCGTGACGGCGGCGCGGAAGGCGTCGAGGCCGAAGACGCGCAGCGACAGCCACAGCTTGAGCGCCCGCGAGCCGCGGCTCAGCTGCAGGCCGCGGTTGCGCAGGTCCACCCCGCCGCCGGCGGCGTCGCGCAGGTAGGCGGCGCCCTCGAGCGAGAACGCGCGCTCGAGCACCCCGGGGTGGCGGACCAGGACGCACCCCGCCTCGTAGGGCTGGAAGAGCCACTTGTGCGGGTCGAGGACGAGGGAGTCCGCGCGCTCGATCCCCGCCAGCAGGGCGCGCCCGGGCGCGGTCAGCCGCGCCGGGCCGCCGTAGGCGGCGTCGACGTGGAGCCACAGCCCCTGCTCGGCGCAGAGGCGGGCGAGGCCGGTCAGGTCGTCGACGCTCCCCGTGCTCGTCGATCCGGCGGTGGCGAGGACCGCGAACGGG
>JALYMV010000419.1 GCA_030773575.1 Actinomycetota bacterium | reverse complement strand
GCGCCGGCGAGCGGCGGCCAGCCTGGGATGCCGGCGTGCCAGCGGCTCACGGGGCGAGCCGGAACGACGAGACGACGGCCTCAGGGTCGAGCCCGGCGTCGTCGCGCTGCGGCGCGGCGGCGGTGAGCGTGACGATGTCCTCGCCGCGCTGGACGTCGAGGCTCTCCGTCCGTACCTCGACCGGGTCAGAGCCCTGGCGGGGGGGATAGCGGGTCTCGAGCGAGAGGGACTGCTCTGCGCCCTCGACCTCGACGGCCTCGTCGGACTCGATCTTGCCGCCGTTGGCGTCGCGGATGACGACGCGCCGCTGGTCGGCGAAGCTCTCGAAGCGGGGGCCGGCGCCCTTCTCGACCGCGAGCCGGATCAGCGGTCCCGGCGTCGCGGTCTGGCCCGGCCGGGTGATCCGCACCTCGGTCGCCCCCGCCGCCGTCTGGCGCTCCTCGACCTTCCAGCCCTTTGGGTAGGCGAACGACACGCCGGCGCCCTGATAGGTCGCATAGTCCTCCGGGATCCGGGCCTTGCCGCTGAGCTCCCGGCCGCCCCCGCAGGCGGCGAGGAGGACCGCGGCGGCGGTGAGCAGGAGCGGGGCGAGGGCGGGTCGGGCGGTCATCAGGCGGGCTGCTTGCACACGCGAGGCTGGAACGTACCGCCCGGAGGACGGACCTTGCCGGTGCGCCCGCTCTGGCTCTCGGTGCTCGACGCGCCGCCGCCGCCACCGCCCACCCCGAGGCCGACCTTGAGCTCGCCCTCGGTCTCCTGCTGGCTGAGGTCGTAGTTGTCGAGGGAGAGCTCGCCCGCCTGATCGAAGCGCTCCACGAGCGCCGCCACCGCGCCCGGGTCGGCGCCCGCGCCGAGGATGCCGAGGGCGGCCTGGAGGTTGGGGGGGTCGTCGAGGTCGAGCTTGGCGCCGAACTCGATTCCCTTGCCCTCGCCGGCGTTGCCGGAGAAGGAGATCTTCTCGAGCGCCTTGGAGATGTCGGCCAGGTCGTCGCCCTCGAGGTCGAGTTGGGTGTTGAAGGAGCCCGTGTAGCCCGCGCTCGCCTTCACCTCGAGCTCATCGGGCTTGTAGCCGTTGTGCGCGTCGAGCTTGAGCGTGACGGTGACCTTGCCCTGGACGCTCCCGCCCGGCCCGAGCGTCGCGGCGGTCAGCAAGGCGGCCGCGTCGCCCTCGAGCTAGAAGGAGACCTCGGCGTCGCCCTTGTCCGGCCCTGCGGTCTTCACCTTCACCACGCCGGCGCCTTCGATCGCCGCCTTGACCTGCGCGTCGGCGACGCCGATCCCGGCGCCGAGCTCGCTCTCCCCGCCCAGGAAGGCGCCCGCCTCGACGTAGGTCTCCGTCGGCGTGGGCAGATCGACGTCCTTGTCGACGCCGAGCCGGTCGAGCACCCAGTCGTCGACGCCCCCCAGCGGGTTGTCGATCCCGATCAGCGGGATCTCGTCGTTGACCGCCGCGATGTCGCGCAGGATGCCGTCGAAGCCGCCCGCCGCCTGGAGCTTCTCCTGCAACGCGTCGGCCGACGGCTGGTCGGGAAGCTCGAAGACGCGCGCGCCCGCGAGCTTCGCGCCGGAGTCGGCGGAGGCGGAGTAGTCGATCCCGTACTTCGCGATCTTCCCCTTCACGCCGGCGAAGACCTCGCCCGCGACTTCGGAGTTGTCGAGGATCGTGAACCGCGACGTGCCGTCGGAGAAGTCCTCGCGGATCAGCGTCGAGTCCTTGTCGATCCGCACGACGGCGATGAGGACGGCCGCGGTCGAGCTGGTCGTCGTGCGCGACTCGGGGCAGCGCTCGGCCTCCGTGGTGGGCGACTCCTCCTCGCACGCGTCGCCCGCGATCTTGCAGATGGCGGTGCAGATGGCGGTGCGTATGCCGTCGGCGATCTGGTCGCCGACGCTCGTGAGGGCGAGCACGCCGATGAGCGCCGCGACGATGAGGAGGATCCCCATGTACTCCGCACTCGTCTGGCCCCGCTCGCTGCGCATGGGGCGGACCGTACGGGCGGCGCGGCGCGGCCGCGAGAGTCCCGGGGCCCAACCTGAAGGGGCCGGAGGTCCCATCTGCGCATGGGACCCGGGAGGACCGGGGGAGAGGCGACGACCGGAATCGAACCGGTGTACACGGCTTTGCAGGCCGCTGCGTAACCACTCCGCCACGTCGCCGGGGTGCCGTCAGCAGCGTAGCGGCGGTGCTAGCCTTGGCGCCCTCCCGGGCCGTTAGCTCAGCTGGGAGAGCGCCTGCTCGACAAGCAGGAGGTCACTGGTTCGAGCCCAGTACGGCCCACTT
>JALYMV010000418.1 GCA_030773575.1 Actinomycetota bacterium | reverse complement strand
GGAGGGGAGGACGGCTACTTGGAGTACAGCTCGACGATCAACTGCTCCTGTACCGGAGCGGCGATCTCGGCGCGCTCCGGCTTGCGGAGCACCTTGGCCGTCAGCGAGTCGTGGTCGGCCTGCAGCCACGGCGGGACCTGGGCCACGAGCTCGGTGGCCTCGCGCACGGCCTGCTCGGCCGCCGTCTCGGCCTTGATGGCGATGACGTCGTTGGCGCGCACCTGGTAGCTGGGGATGTCGACGCGGCGACCGTTGATCGTCCAGTGGCCGTGGCGGATCAGCTGCCGGGCCTGGCGGCGCGAGGAGGCGAAGCCGAGGCGCACGAGGACGTTGTCGAAGCGGCACTCCAGCAGGCGCAGCAGGTTCTCGCCGGTGATGCCGGGAGCCCGCGATGCCTTGTCGTAGTACGTCCGGAACTGCCTCTCGAGGACCTGGTAGTAGCGGCGCGCCTTCTGCTTCTCGCGCAACTGCACGCGGTACTCGGACTGCTTCTGGCGGCCGCGGCCGTGCTGTCCGGGGGGATAGGAGCGGCGCTCGACGCCGCACTTGTCGGTCAGGCAGCGCTCGCCCTTGAGGAAGAGCTTCTGCCCCTCCCGGCGGCACTGCTTGCACTGAGGAGATGAGTCGCGTGCCATGCGGTGATCAGACCCTTCGCCGCTTGCGGGGGCGGCAGCCGTTGTGTGCCTGTGGAGTGACGTCGCGGACGCCGGTGACCTCGAGCCCGGCGGCCTGCAGCGAGCGGATCGCGGTCTCGCGGCCCGAGCCCGGGCCCTTCACGAAGACCTCGACCTTCTGCATGCCCTGCTCGATGCCCTTGCGCGCGGCCGCGTCGGCGGTGACCTGCGCGGCGAAGGGCGTCGACTTGCGCGAGCCCTTGAATCCGGCGCCGCCGGCGGACTCCCACGCGATGACGTTCCCCTCGCGGTCGGTGAGCGCGACGATCGTGTTGTTGAACGACGTCTTGATGTGCGCCTGGCCGATCGGGATGTTCTTGCGGACCTTGCGGCGGCCGCGCTGTGGGCGCTTGGGAGCGGGCAAAGTGGTTACCTCCGCCGGGCATCCAGCCCGGCGCTCTGATGACGACTCTCGGCCTCCGGCCTCGCGTGGACGTTCGCTGCGCTCACTTCTTGGTCGCCTTCTTCTTGCCGGCGACCTGCATGCGCTTGGGGCCCTTGCGGGTGCGCGCGTTGGTCTTGGTCTTCTGCCCCCGGACGGGAAGGCCGCGGCGGTGGCGCAGGCCGCGGTAGGAGCCGTTCTCCATCAGGCGCTTGACGTTCTGGGAGCGCTCCCGGCGCAGGTCGCCCTCGACCGTGTAGTCGGAGTCGATGAGGTCGCGGAGCCTCGAGACCTCGTCCTCGGTGAGGTCGCGCACGTAGGTGTCGGGCGAGATCCCCAGCTTGGAGAGCATCTCGTTGGAGGTCGACCGGCCGATGCCGTAGACGTAGGTCATGCCGATCTCGACGCGCTTGTTGAGGGGGATGTTGATCCCGGCGATACGAGCCATCCGGCAGCTACCCCTGCTTCTGCTTGTGACGAGGGTTCGAGCAGATCACGAGGACACGACCGTGGCGCCTGATGATCTTGCACTTCTCGCACATCGGCTTGACCGACGGTCGTACCTTCATGTTCCCTTTCGGCTTGAGTCCAGGCGGAGCGGCTCTGGTGGCCGTGGCGGCCACCGCTACCGCTCCGCGGAGCAGTGCAGCACGGCGCCGTAGCGCCGAGCGCGACGGATTAGACTAGCAAAGGTTTCGCCCGGCCGGACTTCGCTGGCGTTCGTCCTCTGGGCGACGTTACGCGGCCGCGCGATCCCTCGACTCGTGCCAGGGCGTGAGGATTCGCGGCCCCTCGGGGGTCACGGCGACGGTGAACTCGAAGTGGGCGGCGACCGATCCGTCCTGGGAGTAGATCGCCCAGCCGTCGTCGCCCATGCGGACCATGTGCCGGCCCGCGGTGGTCATCGGCTCGATGGCCAGGACCATCCCCTCCTCGAGCAGGATCCCCTTGCCGGCCGGCCCGTAGTTGGGGATCTGCGGCTCCTCGTGCATCGTGCGGCCGATCCCGTGCCCGACCAGCGAGCGCACGACGGAGAAGCCGTTGGCCTCGACGTGCTCCTGGACCGCATGAGAGACGTCGCCGAGCCGGTTGCCGGGGATCGCCTGGGCGGCCGCGCGGTGCAGCGACTCCTCGGTGACCTCGAGCAGCTTGGCCGCCACGGCCGACACCTCGCCGACCGGAAAGGTGCGGGCGGCGTCGGCGACCCAGCCGTCGTAGACGACGCCGATGTCGACCGACAGCACGTCGCCGCGCTGCAGCGCGTAGCTGCCGGGGATGCCGTGCACGACCATGTGGTTCGGCGACGCGCAGATGGAGCCGGGGAACCCGCGGTAGCCCTTGAAGGCCGGCGTGGCGCCCTGCGAGCGGATGAACTTCTCCGCGGCGGCGTCGAGCTCGGCCGTCGTGACCCCGGGGCGGATCTTGCGCGCGAGCAGGTCCATGCACCGCACATGGATCTCGCCGGCCGCGGCCATCTTGTCGATCTCGGCCGGGGTCTTCTTGATGATCACAGGTCTTCTTCGAGGCGCAGCGTGGTGAGGGTGGCCCGGATGTGGTCGTGGACCTCGGTGGGGGGCCGGGTGCCGTCGAAGCGGTGAAGGAGGCCGCGCTCCTCGTAGTACTCGATCAACGGCACGGTCTGACGATGATAGGTCGCGAGCCGCTTGCGGACGGTCTCGGGCTTGTCGTCGTCGCGGAGGATGAGCGGGGTGCCCGTCTCGTCGTCGACGCCCTCGACGTTCGGCGGGTCGAACTCGACGTGGTAGATCCGCCCGCTCTCGGCCATGCGGCGCCCCGAGATGCGCTGGACGACCACGTCGTCGGGCGCCTCGATGAGCAGCACGGCGGTGAGCCGGCGGCCGCGGCCGCCGATCGCCGCGTCGAGAGCGTCGGCCTGGGGGACCGTGCGGGGGAAGCCGTCGAGCAGGAAGCCGTCGTCGCCCTCGGCGTCGATCTTCTCGAGCAGCATGGCGATGATCAGCTCGTCGGGAACCAGCTGGCCGTCCTCCATGTAGCCCTTCGCCTGCCGCCCGAGCTCGGTCTGGCCCTTGACGTGGGCGCGCAGCATGTCGCCCGTCGCGAGGTACGGGAGGTCGAAGTCGCCGCGCAGCCGGTCGGCCTGCGTGCCCTTGCCGGCGCCCGGCGGCCCGAGCAGGATGAGGTT
Organism: Actinomycetota bacterium; assembly: GCA_030773575.1. Classification (GTDB taxonomy): domain Bacteria; phylum Actinomycetota; class Thermoleophilia; order Solirubrobacterales; family Solirubrobacteraceae; genus JACCYI01. The sequence goes on along the minus strand of JALYMV010000418.1, from coordinate 6,054 downwards.
CAGCTCCGCCATGAAGGCCGGAGAGCCTAGCGATTGGCGGCGACCCAGGCCGGGTCGCCGGGCGCTACTTCAGGAACCCCTCGTAGTTGCGCATCATCAGCTGCGCCTCGAGCTGCTTCATGGTGTCCAGCGCGACGCCGACCACGATGAGGATCGAGGTGCCGCCGAAGAAGAAGTTCGCCGCGGTCTGGTTGATGAGGATCGTCGGGAGGGCGGCGACGGCGGCCAGGTAGAGGGCGCCGGGGAACGTCAGCCGCGCGAGGATGCGGTCCAGGAACTCCGCGGTCGGCCGCCCCGGGCGAACGCCGGGGATGAAGCCGCCGTACTTCTTGAGGTTGTCGGCCTGGTCGACGGGGTTGAACGTGACTGCCGTGTAGAAGTAGGTGAAGAGGATGATGAAGATCGTCTCGCCGACGATGTAGGCCCAGCCGTTGGGCGAGAAGAAGTTCGCCAGGCCCTGGGCGCCCGGCACCAGCTCGCCGATCGTCGGCGGGAAGGCCATGATCGACGCGGCGAAGATGACGGGGATGACGCCGGCCATGTTCACGCGCAGCGGCAGATAGGTCTGCCCGCCGCCGCTCATGCGGCGGCCGATCACGCGCTTGGCGTACTGCACCGGGATCCGCCGCTGGCCCTCCTGCACGAAGACGATCGCCGCGATCACCCCCAGGGCGACGAACGGCATCATCACCTTGAAGATCTGGTCGGGGTTCGTCCACCACGCCTGCACGCCGTTGGGCAGGCCGGAGACGATCGACGCGAAGATCATCAGCGAGATGCCGTTGCCGATGCCACGCTGCGTGATCAGCTCGCCCATCCACATCAGCAGCACGCAGCCCGCGGTGAGGCAGAGCACGAGCAGGATCACCGTACCGGCGGTGAAGTTCTCGATCACGGGGGCGCCCGCGGCGTTGCCCTGCGAGCGGAACAGGAAGACGTAGCCCACCGCCTGCGCGGCCGCCAGGCCGACGGTCAGGTAGCGCGTGTACTGGGTGATCTTCGCCTGCCCGACCTCGCCCTCCTTCTGGAGCTTCTCGAGCGACGGGGAGACCACCGTGAGGAGCTGCAGGATGATCGAGGCGGTGATGTAGGGCATGATCCCGAGCGCGAAGATCGCGATCCGGGACAGGCCGCCGCCCGTGAACAGGTTGAGGAAGCCGAGGATGTTCGAGCCGGCGTAGTTCTCCTCGATCTCCTTGAGCGCGGAGGTCGAGACGCCCGGCACCGGGATGTAGGAGCCCAGCCGGTACAGCGCCAGGATCAGCGCCGTGAACGCCAGCTTCTTGCGGATGTCGGCGACGCGGAAGGCGTTCAGGATCGTGGAGATCATCGCCGTGGACCCCTCTAGCCGTCGATGGTCTGGCAGGTCCCGCCGGCGGCCTCGATGGCCTGGCGGGCGGACTCCGAGAAGCCGTGCGCGTGGACGGTCAGCGGCTTGGTGATCTCGCCGCGGCCCAGCACCTTGACCGGGACGTCCCGGCGGGTGGCGAGGCCGGCCGCGCTGAGCGCGGCGACGTCGACGGACGCGCCCGACTCGAAGCGCGCCTCGAGGTCCTCCAGGTTCACGGGCTGCGTGTGCGTCCGGAACGGCTCGAAGGGCATCGACATCTTCTTGTTGGGCCCGCGCAGCTTGCGCATCCGCATGTGGATCGGGTTCTGCCCGCCCTCGAAGCGCGCGCGGCGCTTGGCGCCCGAGCGCGAGCCGGCGCCCTTGTGGCCGCGACCGGAGGTCTTGCCCCAGCCCGAGCCGTGGCCGCGGCCGATCCGCTTGGCCGCCTTGCGCGAGCCGGGGGCCGGCTTGAGCGTGTGCAGGCCGAAGGCCTCGGCGGCGGGCTCCTGGTCGACCGGGGTCTGCTCGTCGGACTTGGCCATCAGTCCCCCGCTCCGCTTGCGTCTTGCAGGACCGCCGTATGTGTCGAGCCGGTTCGCATCAGTCGTTTCTCTCTTCCACGGTGATCAGGTGCCGCACCCGGTGGACCATCCCGCGCAGCTGCTGGGAGTCGGGGCGCTCGACGGTGTGGCCGATCTTGCGCAGGCCGAGCGAGCGCAGCGTGTCGCGCTGCGGCTGGTCGGTCCCGTTGGCGGACTTCACCTGGGTGATCGACAGGGTGCTCATGCCGGCGCGGCCTCGGTCTCGGCCTCGCCCTTCGCCTCGGCGCGCAGCGGCGCGTCGTCGGGCTCGGGCGTGTCGGTCTCGGCGCCCGTGCCGCCGCTCAGGCCGAGCACCGCGTCGACCGAGAGCCCGCGCAGCGCCGCGATCTCCTCCGGGCGGCGGAGGTCCTGCAGCCCGGCGATCGTCGCCTTGACGAGGTTGATCGGGTTCTGGGAGCCCAGCGACTTCGAGAGGATGTCGTGGATCCCGGCGAGCTCGAGCACCGCGCGCACGCCCCCGCCGGCGATGACGCCCGTACCGGGCGAGGCCGGCTTGAGGAAGACGCGGCCGGACCCGAAGATGCCGGTGGTCTGGTGCGTGATCGTCGCACCGTGGCGCGGCACCATGAAGAGGTTCTTCTTCGCGCGCTCGACGCCCTTCTGGATCGCGAGCGGGACCTCGTTGGCCTTGCCGTAGCCGGCGCCGACGATGCCGTTCTCGTCACCCACGACCACGAGGGCGGTGAAGGAGAACCGCCGGCCGCCCTTGACCACCTTGGCGACGCGGTTGATCTCCACGACCCGCTCTTGCAGGTCGAGGCCGGTGGGGGATACGGATCGGTCGGGAGCAGCCATCAGCGGTCTCTCAGGGTAGTGGAAGGTCTCAGAACTTCAGGCCGCCCTCGCGGGCGCCCTCGGCCAGGGCCTTGACACGCCCGTGGTACTGGTAGCCGCCGCGGTCGAACACGGCGGTCGCCACGCCGGCAGCCCTGGCGCGCTCGGCCAGCAGCGCGCCCGCGCGGCCGGCCTGCTCCATGCGGCCGAGCGAGCGAAGCTCGGCCTCGGTCCAGTTGACGGCCGCCAGCGTGCGGCCGGCGTCGTCGTCGACGAGCTGGACGAAGATGCCCCGGTTGGAGCGGAAGACCGAGATGCGCGGGCGCTCGGCGGTGCCGTGCACCTTCGCGCGGACGCGGCGGCGGCGCTTGAGCCGCTTGGCGGGACGAGTGGCGACGCTCATGCTCGCTTACCGACCTTCCGGGCGACGTGCTCGCCCTCGTAGCGGATCCCCTTGCCCTTGTACGGCTCGGGCGGGCGCTGCTTGCGGATGGTGGCCGCGATCTCGCCCACCTGCTGCTTGTCGTTGCCCTTGACGACCACGCGGGTCGGCGTCGGCACCTCGAACTCGATGCCCTGCGGCGCCTTGATCGAGACGGGATGCGAGTAGCCCAGCGCGAGCTCGAGGTCGGAGCCCTTGAGCGCGGCGCGGTAGCCGACACCCTGGATCTCGAGCGCCTTGGAGAAGCCGGAGGTGACGCCCTCGACCATGTTGGCGACCAGCGAGCGGGTGAGCCCGTGCAGGGCGCGGTGCTCGCCGCGGTCGGTCGGGCGGGTGACGATGAGCTCGTCGCCCTCCTGGCGGACCTCGATGTCACGCGACTTGCGCTCGGAGAGGTCGCCGCGCGGGCCCGCGACACGGACCACCTCGCGCTCGACCGTCACGGAGACGCCGGCGGGGACGGGGATGGGCTTGCGGCCGATGCGCGACATCTAGTGGTTCCTCCGATGGGTCCGTGCGCGTCCGGGCGCGACCCGGGGGCCGCCAGGCAAGAACGCAGGGAGGGTGCCAGGCCGGAGGCCTTGCCCCGATAGAGGACGCGGCATGGTGGTCATCCGGGGCCGCCCGGGCGTGTGCGGATTCGTCGGAGGGGCCACTAGTGCACCTGTGCGAGGACCTCGCCGCCGACGCCCGCCTTGCGCGCGTCGTGACCGGTCATCACGCCCTGGGAGGTGGAGACGATCGCGGTGCCCATGCCGCCGAGCACCTTCGGAATGGACTTCGAGTCGACGTAGGTCCGCTGGCCCGGCCGCGAGACGCGCTTGAGGCCGGAGATCACCGAGACGCGGGCGTCCGTGTACTTGAGCCGGATGACCAGGCGCTCGGAGCCGTTGCCGGGCCGCGGCGGCTCGACGTCATAGCCCTCGATGTAGCCCTGCTCGCGCAGGACGCGGGCCATCTCCTGCTTGAGCTTGGAGGACGGCATGTCGACCGTCTCGTGGGCCGCCTGGATGCCGTTGCGGATCCTCGTCAGGAAATCGGCGATGGGATCGGTCATGGACATGCGATCACCAGCTCGACTTCGTCATGCCAGGGATGTAGCCGTTGTGCGCGAGCGTGCGCAGGCAGATCCGGCAGATCCCGAACTTGCGGAAGACGGCGCGGGGGCGGCCGCAGTTGCGACAACGGGTGTAGCCGCGGGTCTTGTACTTGGGGGTGCGCTGCTGGCGCACGCGCTGTGAGGTCTTGGCCATTGGAAGTCCTTGGTCTCTCTAGGCGGGGATCGCGTCGCCCTCGGTGATGCTCACGAAGTCCTTGGGGCGCGTGTCGCGACCGAACGGCATGCCGAGCGCCTCGAGGAGGGCGAAGGCCTCCGCATCGGTCTGGGCGGTGGTGGTGATGGTGACGTCGAGGCCGCGGACCTGGTCGACGGCGTCGTAGTCGATCTCCGGGAAGATGATCTGCTCGCGGACGCCCATGGAGTAGTTGCCGCGGCCGTCGAAGGAGCGGGGGTTGAGGCCGCGGAAGTCGCGGATCCGCGGGATCGCCACGGAGGTGAGGCGGTCGAGGAACTCATACGCGCGCTCGTCGCGCAGCGTGACCACGAGGCCGACCGGCATCCCCTCGCGCAGCTTGAAGTTCGCGACCGACTTGCGAGCGCGGCGGACGTTCGGCTTCTGGCCGGCGATCGTCGTGAGCTGCCCGGCGGCGGCGTCGAGCATCTTGGAGTCCTGCTTGGCCTCCCCCACGCCCATGTTGAGCGTGATCTTGACCAGCTTGGGCGCCTGCATCGGCGACGAGTAGCCGAAGCGCTCGATCAGCCTTGGCCGGATCTCGTCGTTGTAGCGGTCCTTGAGGCGAGCCATCAGTCGATCTCCGTGCCGGAGCGCTTCGTGACGCGCACGCGCGCGCCCTGGGCGGTGCGGCGGACGCTCAGCCGCGTCGGCTTGTTGTCCTTGGGGTCGAGGAGCGCCACGTTCGAGACGTGGATCGGCCCCTCCTTCTCGATGACGCCGACGGCCGCGTTGGGCCGGCCGGGCGTCGGGCGCTGGTGGCGCTTGACGATGTTGAGGCCCTCGACGTAGACCTTGTCCTTCTTGAGGTCCACGTGCAGGATCCGGCCCGTCTTGCCCTTGTCCTTGCCCGAGATGACGACGACGGTGTCGTCCGTGCGCAGCTTGATGGCCATCTAGAGCACCTCCGGGGCGAGCGAGACGATCCGCATGAAGTTGCGGTCGCGCAGCTCCCGCGCGACGGGGCCGAAGATGCGGGTCCCGCGCGGGTTGTTGCCGGCGTCGATGATCACGGCGGCGTTCTCGTCGAAGGCGATGTAGGTGCCGTCGTCGCGCCCGAACTCCTTCTTCGTGCGCACGACGACCGCCTTGACGACCTCCCCCTTCTTGACCGTCCCGTTCGGGATGGCCTGCTTGACCGTGGCGGTGATGACGTCCCCCACGCCGGCGTAGCGGCGGCGGGACCCGCCCTGCACGCGGATGCAGAGGATCTCGCGGGCGCCCGTGTTGTCGGCGACCTTGAGGCGGGTCTCGTTCTGGATCACCGGGCGCGCTCCACGACCTCGACGAGGCGCCAGCGCTTCGTCGCCGAGAGGGGGCGCGACTCGATGACGCGGACGGTGTCGCCCGTGCCCGCGGAGTTGGCCTCGTCGTGGGCGTGCAGCTTCGACGAGGTCCGCATGATCTTGCCGTAGCGCCGGTGGCGCTTGGCGACGTCGATGCGCACCACGATGGTCTTGTCGGCCTTGTCGGAGATCACGATGCCCTGGCGGACCTTGGGGCGCCCAGGGCCGTGCTCGTGGCCGACGGCGGGCTCGGGCGCGGGCGCCGACGCCCGGCGCTCGGCCTGCTTGGCCTTCAGGCGCGCGCGGTAGGCCCGACGCTGCCTCGCGT
>JALYMV010000417.1 GCA_030773575.1 Actinomycetota bacterium | reverse complement strand
GCTTCGGCGACGACGAGGGCAGCGCGCTCAGCGGCGGCGGGCGCGGCTCCGGCGGCGGGCCCTCGGCGGACTCCCGCGCGGAGGCGCCACCGACGACGACCACGCGCGTCGAGGTCGTCTCCCGGCTCTCCAAGGGCCGCTTCAACCCCGAGGCGATCTACAAGACGGAGGCGCCCGGCGTGGTCACGGTCGTCTCGGTGTTCGGGACGGGGAACCTCGACGACCTCATCGGCCGCGGCGAGGGCGGCGGCGGTGGCGGCGGGCTCGGCTCCGGCTTCGTGCTCAACGGCAAGGGCGAGATCGCCACGAACGCCCACGTCGTCACCCAGGGCGAGGGCAAGGCGACCAAGCGCGCGCGCCAGGTCTTCGTCGAGTTCGCCGACGGCAACCAGGTCGAGGCCAAGATCATCGGCGCCGACCCCAACGCCGACATCGCGCTGCTGCGGATCGACCCGAGCGGCCTCGACCTCCATCCGCTGCCGCTGGCCGAGGACGAGGAGATCACGGTCGGCTCCCCGGTCGCCGCGCTCGGCTCGCCCTTCGGCGAGCGCCAGTCGCTCTCAGTCGGCGTCGTCTCGGCCACGGACCGCTCGATCGCCTCACTGACCAACTTCCAGATCTCCGGTGCGCTGCAGACCGACGCCGCCATCAACCCCGGCAACTCCGGCGGCCCGCTGCTCAACGCCGACGGCGAGGTCATCGGCGTCAACCAGCAGATCAAGACGAACTCGGGCGGCGGCGAGGGCGTCGGCTTCGCCGTCCCGGTCGGGATGGTCCGCCGCTCGCTCGCCCAGCTGCGCGAGGACGGCAGCGCCGACTACGCCTACCTCGGCGTCTCGTCGGTCGAGCTCTATCCGCAACTCGTCGAGGAGTTCGACCTCCCCGTGCAGAAGGGCGCCTGGCTGCAGGAGATCACCCCGGACGGGCCGGCCGCCAACGCCGACCTCGACGGCGGGGGCCCCGAGCGCCCGTTCCAGGCGCGCCGGTACCGGACGGGCGGCGACATCCTCACGCGGGTCGGCGACACGGTCATCGAGGATCCCGACGACCTCTCGACCGCCATCTCGCGCTACAAGCCGGGCGAGAAGGTCACGCTGCAGGTCTACCGCGACGGCGAGCCGCGCCGCGTCGAGGTGACGCTGGGCGAGCGCCCGCTGTCGCCGCCGCAGGGCTGACGCCCGCCGGCCAGGCAGCCTCTAAGCCTGGATCCACCGATGATCCGCGGATGACTGGGCGCCGGAGGCCGAGTCAGGGGTCGCCGGCCGGGCATCCGCAGGGTGATCCCTTCGGTTCCGGCCGGCGGCCCCTGGCGAACGCATCCGGCGTCCAGGCGCCGTGGGGATCGGTGGATGCAGGCTAAGGTTGCCCGCATGTCGACCGGTGATCCCCGCGCCCCGCTCGTGCTCGTCTCCAACCGCGGGCCGGTGACCTTCCAGGACGACGGCTCGATCAAGCGCGGCACGGGCGGGCTGGTGACCGCGCTGACCGGCCTGGCCTCCCACCGCCACGCGACGTGGATCGCCAGCGCGATGACCGACCGCGACGCCGACGTCGCCCAGGAGCACGAGGGCCGGCCGTTCGAGGTGTCGGCCCCCGAAGGCGGCGAGTTCCAGATCCGGCTCGTGAGCTCCGCTCCCGAGGCCTACGACCGCTTCTACAACATCATCGCCAACCCGATGCTCTGGTTCATCCAGCACTACCTCTGGGACCTGAGCAACGCGCCCGACATCCGACAGCACGAGATCGACGCCTTCGAGCTGGGCTACAAGGCGGTCAACCAGGACCTGGCGAACGCCGTGCTCGAGGAGATCGAGGACCTCGAGGAGCCGGTCGTGATGGTCCACGACTACCACCTCTACACGCTGCCGGCGATGGTCCGCAGCGCGCGCCCCGAGGTCTTCCTGCACCACTTCATCCACATCCCCTGGACCCAGCCCGACGCCTGGCGCGTCCTGCCCACCGCCATGCGCGGCGAGATCTTCCGCGGGCTGCTGGCCAACGACATCATCGGCTTCCACACCCGCTCCTACCGGCGCAACTTCCTGCAGTGCTGCCGCGATCTGATGGATCTCGACGTCGACATGGACGCGGGGATCGTCCGGCTCGAGGACCGCGAGGTGTGGGTGCGGGCCTACCCGCTGCCGATCGACTACGAGGCGACGCGCGCCGTGGCGGCGCGGCCGCGGGTCGAGGAGTTCGAGGAGAAGCTGCTCGCGCGCCGGCGGGAGTTCTCGATCCTGCGCGTCGACCGCGCCGACCTCTCCAAGAACGTCCTGCGCGGCTTCACCGCGTTCGACATCTTCCTCGAGCAGCATCCCGAGTTCAACGAGCGCATCACGTTCACCGCGCAGCTCATGCCGTCGCGGACCGACGTCCCGGAGTACGCGGAGTACCTCGAGCGCATCGAGGCGCTCGTCGCGGTGGTCAACCACCGCCACGGCACACCGGACTGGATGCCGATCCACCTCAAGCTGCGCGACGACCTCGACGAGGCGGTCGCCTCCTACAAGCACTACGACGTGATGATGGTCAACGCGATGTTCGACGGCATGAACCTCGTCGCCAAGGAGGGCCCGCTCGTCAACGAGCGCAACGGCGTCTCGATCCTCGGCGAGAACACGGGCGCCCACGAGGAGCTCGGCGAGTACGCGCTGTCGGTCAACCCCTTCGACGTCCAGGAGCTCGCCGACGCGATCCACGCGGCGCTGACGATGTCGGCGGAGTCGCGGAAGCGCCGCTCGCACGGGCTCAAGGAGACGGTCACCCGGCGGGATCCGGGCGACTGGATCGACGAGCAGATCGCCGACATCCGGGCCAAGGCCCGGGCGCTCGCGCGCTAACCGCCTTCGAAGGAGAACTCCGCGGAGGCGGGCGGCGCGGCCGGGGGGTCGGTCGCGGGTGGTGGCGGCGCGGGAGGCGGTGGTGCGGCAGGTGGCCGGCTCGGTGCAGGCGCGGTCGACCGTGAGCGGGGCGCGGGCGAGGGAGCGACGTTGACGGCGGGCGGCTTCGGCCGCGCGCGCGGGCGCGGGCGGGGGG
>JALYMV010000416.1 GCA_030773575.1 Actinomycetota bacterium | reverse complement strand
GCGTCCCCGCGTGCTCGCGGGCCCGCTCGGCCAGCGCGGCGGCCAGCTCGCGCGCGCCGGCCACGATCGGTTCGCCCGCGCGGCGGATCTGCAGCGCGAGCGCCGTGTCGAGGACGTCGGAGGAGGTCAGCCCGAAGTGGATCCAGCGCCCGGCCTCGCCCGCGCTCGCCGCGAGCACGTCGACGAAGGCGGCGACGTCGTGGTCGGTGATCCGCTCGCGCTCGGAGACCGCCTCGACGGTGAACGTGGCGGCGCGGATGGCGTCGAGCTCGTCCGGGGTCGGACCGTCCAGGGCCTCGGCCGCCGCCACCTCGACGTCGCGCCACGCGGTCATCCGCGCCTCGTCCGTCCAGACCGCTCCCAGCTGGGGGCGCGTGTAGCGGGAGATCACCGGGTCACCTGCACGAGCGCCGGCCTCGCGCCCGGCTAGGCGTTCAGGATGCGCGCCGCGAGCACCGCGGCGTTCTTCGCGGAGTCCACCCCGACGCAGGCGACGGGGACGCCGGGCGGCATCTGGGCGATCGAGAGGAGCGCGTCGAGGCCGCCGGCCACCGACTTCGACGAGGTGAGCGGCACGCCGATCACCGGCAGCGCCGTATGGGCGGCGACCACGCCGGGCAGCGCCGCGCTGAGCCCGGCTCCGCAGATCAGCACGCGGATCCCCCGCAGCTGCGCGTTCTTGGCGTACTCGGCCACCGTCTCGGGATCGCGGTGCGCCGACATCACCCGCACCTCGTGGAGGATCTCCCGCGACTCGAGCTCCTTGCTCGCGGCCTCCATTGCCGGCCGGTCGGACTCCGAGCCCATCAGGATGCCGACGCGCGGCGCGTCGACGTCGAGCCCGGCGAACTCCTCCTCGACGGCGACCTCGGTGACCGCGACGGGATCCATCTCGGCGGCCATCAGACGGGGACCCCGGCGATGTCGCGGCGCAGCTGCTTGCCCTGGAAGTCGATCATGTCGGCGGCAGCATAAGCGGCGGAGCGCGCGGCCACCGCGTCGTCGCCGAGCGCGGTGACGTTGAGCACCCGCCCGCCCGCGGTGAGCACCTCGCCGCCCGGGCCCGCCGCCGTCGCTGCGTGGGTGACCTCGACCCCGCCGTCGACCGCGTCCAGGCCCGAGATCGCGTCGCCCGTCTCGGGGTCGGCCGGATAGCCGCGCGAGGCGAGCACCACGGTCACCGCGGTCCGGGGATCCCACTCGAGCTCGATGCCCGCGAGCCCGCCGGGCCGCGCGGCGCGCTCGAGCGCGTCGAGCAGGTCGGAGCGCAGGCGCGGGAGGACGGCCTGGGTCTCCGGGTCGCCGAAGCGGACGTTGAACTCGAGCACCCGCGGGCCGTCGCCCGTCAGCATCAGCCCCGCGTAGAGTACGCCGTGGAAGGGCGTGCCGCGACGGGCCATCTCCTCGACCACGGGCTGGTGGACGGTGGCCAGGAGCTCCTCCACCAGCTCCGGGCCGACCTCGGGGACGGGCGAGAACGCGCCCATGCCGCCGGTGTTCGGCCCCGCGTCGCCGTCCCCGATGCGCTTGTAGTCGCGCGCGGGCGCCAGCGGCACCGCGCGCTCGCCGTCGCACAGCGCGAGCAGCGAGACCTCGTCGCCCGCCAGGTACTCCTCGACGAGCACCGCCTGGCTGCCGAAGCGCTGCTCGACGATCATCTCGTGCAGGGCGGCGCGGGCCTCGTCCTCGCTCTCGGCGATCACCACGCCCTTGCCCGCCGCCAGGCCGTCGCTCTTGATCACCGCCGGGTAATCCCCGATCACGGCGAGGCCGTCGGGCACCGTCCGCACCGCCCGGTGGCCGCCCGTCGGCACACCCGCCGCCTCCATGACCTCCTTGGCGAACGCCTTCGACCCCTCGAGCCGCGCCGCCTCCGCGCTCGGGCCGAAGCAGGCGACGCCCGCCGCGCGCAGCCGGTCGGCCAGGCCGTCGACCAGCGGGGCCTCGGGGCCGATCACCGCGAGGTCGACGCCCGCCCCGGCCGCCGCGGCGGCGAGATCCTCGCCCTCGAGGGGCGCCGCTTCGCGCAGGATGCCGGGGTTGCCGGGTGCGCAGAGGATCTCCGGCCGGCGCGGCGAGCGCGCCAGGGCGCGGACGATCGCGTGCTCGCGCCCGCCGGCGCCGACGACGAGGACCCGCACGCGCTCTACAGCGCCGAGATGAAGTCGTCGATCGGGATCGCGGTGAGCGACTCGTAGCGCGCCGTCCCCCGGGAGCCGAGCTCGAGCGAGACGCGCGCCATCGTCTTCTCGTCGGGCGCCTCGACCACGTTGACGAAGTCGTACTGGCCGAGCGTCGACCACTGCGCCTTCACCGTGGCCCCGAGCTGCTCGATCTCCGCGTTGACCTCGCGGATCCGCTGCGGATTGTTCTTGATCGTCTGCACGCCCTCGGGGGTGAGGGTCGTGAGCATGATGTACGTCGGCACGGTGAGCGCTCCTGGCGTCTTCGTTCGGGGGAGGACGGCGTCGGTGGCGGTTCTACCGGATCGGGATAGTGTTCGGCGCCTCAACACCGGAGGTCAGACCCGCATGTCCATCCGCAGGCTCGCGGCGCTAGCAGGCGCCGCGACCATGTCCGCCCTGGCGCTGCCCGCCGCGTCGCTCGGCGCGACGCTCGCGCCGCTGAAGCCCTGCTACGTCTCCGTGGAGGACCAGCGGAACCCTGGCAAGCCGTTGGAGCTCGAGCCGATCGACGTCGCCGGCGGCGGCTTCGCGCCCAACTCGAAGGTCGACATCGCCGTCGACGGCAAGGTGGTCGTCGCCAACGTGCCGGTGGACCCGCAGGGCAACCTCCCGGCCGGCGTCCAGGCGGCGCCACCGTTCGTCTCCGACGGCGACAAGCCCTTCCAGCTCGTCGCCACGCAGCAGGGCGACCCGGCCGCCACGGCGAGCCAGGCCTCGCGGGTGACGGCGCTCAACGTCGGCATCCAGCCGCGCCGCGCGCGGCCGTCGAGCAAGGTGCGCTTCCGCGGCCGCGGGTTCACCGGGCCGGGCCGGGTCTACGCCCACTACCGCTACAAGAACAAGACCCGCAAGACCGTCTCCTTCAAGCCGAGCGGGCCGTGCGGCCAGTTCTCCGCCCGCAAGCGCCAGATCCCGGTCTCGCGCCCGGGCACGGGCCAGTGGACGGTCCAGTTCGACCAGCAGAAGGCCTACGCCCGCACGCCGTCGACCGTCTTCGTGCGGCTGTCGATCCTCGTCACCCGCACCGTCCGCTTCAGCTCGCTGACGCCGGCGCCGAGCAGCGAGTTCGGCTTCCCGGCGGGCTGAGCCGCCGGGCCGCCGATCAGGCGGGGGCGCCGACCGGCGCCTCCGCCCGCTCGAAGGTCAGCTCGCCCCCCGCCGCGTCGACCCGCACGCGGTCGCCGGCGGCGAAGTCGCCCTGCAGCAGCCCGATCGCCAGGCGGTCGACCAGGCGCTTCTGGATGACCCGCTTGAGGGGCCGCGCCCCGTAGGTCGGGTCGTAGCCCAGGTCGCCGAGCAGCTCGCGCGCCGCGTCGGTGAGCTCGATCTCCACGCCCCGCTCGCGCACGCGCGCGACGAGCCGATCCACCTGGAGGTCGACGATCGCGGTGAGCTCGTCGCGGCGCAGCGCCTCGAACTCGACGATGTCGTCGAGCCGGTTGACGAACTCGGGCCGGAAGTGCAGCTCCACGCCCTCGCGGCCGCCCGGGATGTTCGAGGTCATGATCAGCACGGTGTTCTTGAAGTCGACCGTGCGGCCCTGGCCGTCGGTCAGCCGGCCGTCGTCGAGCACCTGGAGCAGCACGTTGAACACGTCGGCGTGCGCCTTCTCGATCTCGTCGAGCAGGACGACGGAGTACGGGCGCCGCCGCACCGCCTCGGTGAGCTGGCCGCCCTCCTCGTAGCCGATGTAGCCGGGGGGCGCCCCGACCAGGCGGGAGACCGCGTGCTTCTCCATGTACTCCGACATGTCGATGCGGACCATCGCGTCGGAGGAGTCGAACATGAACTCCGCCAGCGCCCGCGCGAGCTCCGTCTTGCCGACGCCCGTGGGGCCGAGGAAGAGGAACGAGCCGATCGGGCGGTCGGGATCCTGGAGCCCGGCCCGCGAGCGGCGCAGCGCGTTGGCGACCGCCTCGACCGCCTCGTGCTGGCCGATGACCCGCTGGTGGAGGCGCTCCTCCATGTGGACGAGCTTGGCGACCTCCGTCTCCAGCAGGCGGGAGACCGGGATGCCGGTCCAGCGGGCGACGACCTCGGCGACCTCGTCGGCGTCCACGACGTCCTTGAGGTAGACGGGCGCGTCCTCGAGCGGGCCGCGCGTGCCGGCCTCGGCCAGCTTGCGCTCGAGCTCGGGGATCTCGCCGTGGCGCAGCCGCGCGGCGGTCGCGTAGTCGGCCTCGCGCTCGGCGCGCTCGAGCTCCGTGCGGGCGGCGGTGAGCCGCTCGGTGAGCTGGCCCGTGCCCTCGAGCTCCTCCTTCTCGCGCTCCCACTGGGCGCGCATGGCGGCCAGGCGCTCCTTCGTCTCCGCCAGCTCGCGCTCGAGCTCCTGGCGCCGCTCGGAGGCGGTGTCGTCGCTCTCCACGGCGACGTGCTCGATCTCGAGCTGGGTGATGCGCCGCGCGACCTCGTCGATCTCGGTCGGGACGGAGGAGAGCTCGATCGAGATGCGCGAGGCCGCCTCGTCGACGAGGTCGATCGCCTTGTCGGGCAGGAAGCGGTCGGCAATGTAGCGGTGGCTGAGCGTCGCCGCGGCGATCAGCGCCGAGTCGGCGATGCGGACGTGGTGGTGGGCCTCGTAGCGCTCCTTGAGACCGCGGAGGATCGCGATCGTCGCCTCCACGGACGGCTCGCCGACCAGCACGGGCTGGAAGCGGCGCTCGAGCGCGGCGTCCTTCTCGATGTGCTTCTTGTACTCGTCGAGCGTCGTGGCGCCGACCGCGCGCAGCTCGCCGCGGGCGAGCATCGGCTTGAGCAGGTTGGCGGCGTCGACGGCGCCCTCCGAGGCGCCCGCGCCGACGATCGTGTGCAGCTCGTCGAGGAAGAGGACGACCTGCCCGCGCGCCTCGCCGACCTCCTTGAGGACGGCCTTCAGGCGCTCCTCGAACTCGCCGCGGTACTTGGCGCCGGCCACCAGCGCGCCGATGTCGAGCGCGACGACGCGGCGGTCGCGCAGGCCGTCGGGCACGTCGTGGGAGACGATCCGCTGGGCGAGGCCCTCGGCGATCGCGGTCTTGCCGACGCCGGGCTCGCCGATCAGGACGGGGTTGTTCTTCGTGCGGCGCGAGAGGACCTGGATGACGCGGCGGATCTCGTCGTCGCGGCCGATCACCGGGTCGAGCTTGCCCTCCTCCGCGGCGCGGGTGAGGTCGCGACCGTACTTCTCGAGCGCCTGGTAGGCGTCCTCGGGGCTCTGGCTCGTGACACGGTGCGGGCCGCGGACGTCGGCGAGCGCCTTGCCCAGCGCCTCCTTGGTCGCTCCGGCGCGACGCAGCGCCTCACCGGCCTTGGAGTTGTGCCCGGCGAGCGAGAGGACGACGTGCTCGGTGGAGATGTACTCGTCGCGCAGCTCGCCGGCCTCGTGCTCGGCGGCGCGCAGCACCTGAAGCAGCTCGCGCGAGGTGGCCGGCTCGGCCGCCTCGCCGGTGATGGTCGGCAGCGCGTCGAGCGCGGCGTTGACGTCGGCGCGGATCTCCTCCGGCCGGGCCCCGAGCTTCGTGAGCATCGGCGTGACGACCCCCTCGCCGGCCTCGAGCAGGGCGAGGAGGAGGTGCTCGGGGGCGACCTCGGTGTGGCGGCGGCGCTCGGCCAGCGAGAGGGCGGCCTGCAGCGCCTCCTGGGCCTTGATCGTGAAGCGGTCCATTTGCATGGGCAGGGTCCTGTGGTTCGGAAAGATCTCAGTCGGGTTGACTGAGATTGTAGCGCCGCCCGGGCCCGGCGTTCACCCATGCGGACCGTTCGCGCGATTCAGGGCTTCCCCTGATGTGCGGGGCGGGCGGCGCACCTAGCTTTCCCCCGGTATACGTCAGACCTTCGAGGAGGCGTTTTGTACCGCCCATCCCCAGCGCTCGTCCTGGCGAGCGCCGCACTCTTCATCTCCCTCGGCGGGCCCGCCAAGGCCGCCCGCCTGATCAACGGCAAGTCGATCCGCGCCAGCTCGATCTCGGGCAAGCAGATCCGGCGGCTCATCCGAGCCCGAACGCCACGCTGCAGGACGACATCGTGCTGGCCAGCGCCCCCGGCTTCAACCTGACCGTGACGGCAAGGGCGACCGGCCCCCGCGACATCGCCTTCATCGTCTGCAATCCGACGAGCGGCCTGCAGAAGCTCGGCCCGCAGGAGTTCCGGTTCGTGGCCATCGACGTCAACCCCTGACGGGCGCCGCATCCGGGCGGCGGCGACTAGGCTGCCGCCCGGATGCCTCTCCGGCGACTCCGAACCTCGACGACGCTGGCAGCGCTGCTGCTCGCCGGTGCGGTCGCCCCCGCCCACGCGACCCCCTCGTCCACGCCCATCGCGGCGGCGCGCTCACCGACGGCGTGCCGACCCTGCCGGAGAACTCGCTGGCAGCCGTCGAGCGCGCGGGCCGCAGCGGGTTCGTCATCGAGCTCGACGTCAAGCTCTCCAAGGACCGCCGGCCCGTGGTCATGCACGACGACCTGCTCGACCGGACGACGACCTGCACCGGCACCGTCGGCTCCAAGACGCTCGTGCAGCTGCGCGAGTGCCGCCTCGACGTGCTCGGGACGGAGACCAAGACGGCGCCCGCGCCACTGCCCCACGAGCGCATCCCGCGGCTCGAGGAGGCGCTCGAGGTCGCGCGCACCACGAACGCGCGGGTCAACCTCGAGATCAAGAACCTCCCGATCGACTCCGACTACCAGCCCGGCTCCGCCTACGCCGACGACGTGCTCGAGGTCGTCCAGGCGGCCCGCCTCCCGAGCCGGCTGCTGCTGATCCAGTCCT
>JALYMV010000415.1 GCA_030773575.1 Actinomycetota bacterium | reverse complement strand
GTGACGGGCTCCGCCGGCGCGCGTGAACGACGCTAGAGCGCCCCAGCGCTCAGGAGCCGGTCGGGCGTCCCTGCTGGCCGGCGACGAGCTGACGGGGGTCGCCGGGCGCGATGGGACGCACACCGGCACGAGCGACGGCGTCGCGCGCGTCGGGCTGCCGCCGGTCTTCTTCTCCGACGGGCCGGTCGGCACGCGGCAGGGCAAGGCGACGGGGATGCCGTCGCCGATGACGGTCGCCGCGACGTTCGAACCGGCCGTCGCCGCCCGCCACGCCTCCGTGGTCGGCGACGAGGTCCGCAAGAAGGGCAACGACGGGGTCTTCGCGCCGGCGGTCAACATGCTGCGCACGCCGCTCAACGGCCGCACCTTCGAGTACTTCGGCGAGGACCCGTTCCTGGCGGCGCGGATCGCGACCGCGTGGACGAAGGCCGTGCAGGCCGAGGGCGTCATAGCGAACGTCAAGCACTTCGCGGTCAACAACCAGGAGGGCGAGGGCGTGCAGCCGCAGGGCTCTCCGCTGGGCGCCCCGATCGTCGGCTCGCGCTACAGCGTCGACGCGCGCCTCGACGAGCGCACGCTGCGCGAGATCTACCTGCCGCAGTTCGAGGCGGCGGTCAAGGAGGGCGGCGCGGGGTCGGTGATGTGCGCCTATCCCCGGGTCAACGGGGCCTACGCGTGCGAGAACCAGCACCTGCTCGAGGAGATCCTCAAGCGCGACTGGCGGTTCCCCGGCTTCGTGCTCACCGACTACGGCGCGGCCAAGAGCACCGCCAACTCGCTCAACAACGGGCTCGACCTCGACATCTGGCCGGCGATCGCCTACCGGCCGGAGCTCGTCAACGCTGCGCTGGCGACGAGCCAGGCCACCGAGTCGGCGGTCGACGAGCACGTCCGCCGGATCCTGCGGACGCTCTTCGCCTTCGGCTTCTTCGACCGCCCCGCCTACGCCGACGACACGCGGCAGATCGACCAGGCGGCGCACGACGCCGCGGCGGCCGACGTCGAGCAGAGGGCATCGTCCTGCTCGAGAACGACGGCGCGATCCTGCCGCTCGACGCCGCCAGGACGAACCGGTTGGCGCTGATCGGCCCGGAGGCGGCGGTGATCAAGGACGGCGGCGGCTCGTCCGCGATCGACGAGTTCAAGCTCACCACGCCGCGCCAGGGGATCGAGGCGCGGCTCGGCGCGCAGAAGGTCGTCTTCGACGACGGCTCGGACGCGGCGCGCGCCGCCCCGCGTCGCCAAGGGCGCCGACGTCGCCGTCGTCGTGGTCGGCGACCGGATGACGGAGGGCTCCGACAAGGCGTGCCTCGGCCTCAACTGCAGCCAGGCCGACCGCGTCGACCGCGACGCGCTGATCGACGCCGTCGCGGCGGCGCAGCCGCGCACCGTCGTGGTCCTGCAGACCGGTGGCCCGGTCCTCACCCCGTGGCGCGACCGCGTCCGCGGGCTCATCGAGGCGTGGTATCCGGGCCAGAACGGCGGGACGGCCATCGCGCGCGTGCTGTTCGGCGACGCCGAGCCGGCGGGGCGCCTGCCGGCCACCTTCCCGCTGCGAGAGGAGGACGAGCCGGTCGCCGGCGACCGGGAGAAGTATCCCGGGGTGGCGGAGACGGTCACCCACAAGGACGGCGTCTTCATCGGCTACCGCTGGTTCGACGAGCGCCGCCTCGGGTCGCCTATCCGTTCGGCTACGGGCTGGGCTACTCGAGCTTCCGGATCTCCGACCTACGTCTGGAGCCGGCGCGCGGCGGCGACGCGGCGGTCAGCGTGGCGGTGACCAACACGGGGCGGCGCGCGGCCTCGGCCGCGCCCCAGCTCTACGTCGGCATGCCCGACCCGGCGAAGGGGATCGACCAGCCCCCGCTCCAGCTCAAGGGCTTCGACCGGGTCGCCCTCGCGCCGGGGGAGACGAGGCGCGTCCGCTTCGCGCTCGACGAGCGCGCGTTCTCCTACTGGGACGAGCGCGCCGACGGCTGGCGCGTGTCACCCGGCTGCTACCGGATCGTCGCGGGACAGCACTCGCGCGACGCGGCCGTCGAGGGCCTGATCGGCCGGGGCGCGAACTGCGGTGGCGCGCTGACGCTCCCGCGCGACGCGCGCGCCTGCACGAGCCGGCGGGCCTTCACGATCCGGCTGCGGCGCGATCTGCGGCGGGCGACGGTCACCTACGCGGGGCGCCGCGCGAAGGCCGTGCGCCGAGGCCGGCGGCTGCGCGCGCGGATCGACCTGCGCGGGCTGGAGGCGCGTCGGGTCGTCGTCCGGGCGGTGGGGCGGACACGCAGCGGCCGCAAGGTCCGGGACGTCCGCGTGTACCGGACATGCGCGAAGCGGCGGCCGCCCGCCCGCGGCTGAACGCACCGGATTGCTGTCTATCCTGATCGGGCTGCCCCGCCCTGCCCGATCCGTCCCCGAGGCCCCATGACACCCACTCGCACGTTCCTGGCCCTCCTGGCCCTGGTCGCCATCGCGGCCGGCGGCGACCCCGCCCGTGCCGCCTCCGCGCCCGACGCCGGGCGCGCCTTCGAGCCCGCGCCGGTCTCCCAGGCGGAGTTCGACACGAAGCCGCCGAGCGACGATCCGGCCACGCAGCGCCACTTCACGACGGCCGCCGACGGGACGCGGATCTTCACCGAGACGTGGCT
>JALYMV010000414.1 GCA_030773575.1 Actinomycetota bacterium | reverse complement strand
CCGCGCCGAGGGCGCGGTAGACCTCGCGGTTGGGCAGCGCGTGGGCGCCGCGGTGCTCCACGAGGTCGGCGAACTGGTCGAGCGCCGACTGCACGCCGGTCCGGAAGCCCTCGCCGAACGCGCCGGTCAGCGGGCGCGCGTAGGCCGGCACGCCGTCGCGGATCGCCTTCGTGATCCGGGGCGCCAGGCCCGCCGCCTCGCGCCGCAGGACGGCCGCCGTCCCTGGCGGCAGCGCCTCCCACGGCCGGTCGGGAAGTTGTGCCGCAGCCTCAATGTATGGCGTCGGCGTTTTGCTCACCGTGACGAGAAAGGGCAGCCCTTTGGCATCAGGATGCAAAGTACATGAGCGAGATCACCCTCCACGGCCATCGCGTCACCTACCGCGAGGCAGGGACCGGCTCGCGCCGCCCGGTCGTCGTGCTCGTGCACGGCATCGCCGGCTCTGCCCAGACGTGGGACCCCGTCCTGGCGCTGCTCGGCGAGCACTACACGGTGATCGCGCCCGACCTGCTCGGCCACGGCGGCTCGGCCAAGCCGCGCGGCGACTACTCGCTCGGCGCCTATGCGAGCGCCATCCGCGATCTCCTGGCCGCCCTCGGCCACGACACCGCCACGGTGGTCGGGCACTCCCTGGGCGGCGGCGTCGCCATGCAGTTCGCCTACCAGTTCCCCGAGCGGCTGGACCGCCTCGCGCTCGTCTCGAGCGGCGGGCTCGGCCGCGAGGTGGCCTTCATGCTCCGCGCGGCGACCCTGCCGGGCGCCGACTGGGTCCTGCCGCTGATGGTGTCCCGCCGGGCCGACGGCGCCGGCCGCGCGCTGGCCCAGGGGCTCAACCGGCTCGGGCTGCTCGCCTCGGCGGACCTCGAGGAGCTCGCGCGCGGCTTCGCGTCGCTCAAGGACGTCGAGGCCCGCCAGGCCTTCCTGCACACGGTCCGCTCGGTGATCGACCCGGGCGGGCAGCGCGTCGACGCCTCCGACCGGCTCTACCTCGCCGCCGAGGTCCCGACGCTGCTCGTCTGGGGCGAGAAGGACCGCGTGATCCCCGTCCGCCACGGCCTGCTCGCCCACCAGAAGATGCCCGGCAGCCGGATCGAGGTGCTTCCCGACGCCGGCCACTTCCCCCACATCGCCGACCCGGCGCGCTTCGCCGCCCTCATGCGCGAGTTCATGGAGGAGACGGAGCCGGCCCGGATCGACATGGGCCGGCTCCGCGAGCGCCTGCTCTCCGGCCAGCCAGAGGCTCCCTAGACTGGCGCGCTTGCCGCGCCACTTCCTGACGGGATCGGAGCTCGACGGCACGGCGCTCGCCGCGCTGCTCGATCGGGCGGCGGAGCTCAAGGCGGACCCCCTCGCCTCGCGCGCGCTGGAGCGCCGGACCGCCGCGCTGCTCTTCGAGCTCGCCTCCACGCGGACGCGCTCCTCGATGGAGGCGGGGATCACCGAGCTGGGCGGCCACCCGATGGTCCTGCGCGCTCAGGAGATGCAGCTCGCGCGTGGGGAGTCGGTGCGCGACACCGCCCTCGTCCTCTCCCGCCAGGTGTCGGTGATCGGCTACCGCACCGACTCCGAGGCGCGGCTGGCCGAGCTCGCCGCCCACGCGACCGTGCCGGTGGTCAACCTGCTCTCCCCCGAGCATCATCCGTGCCAGGCGCTCGCCGACCTGCTCACCCTGCGCGAGGCGTTCGGCGCGCTCGACGGGCTCAAGCTCGCCTACGTCGGCGACGGCAACAACGTCGCGCGTTCCCTGGCGGTCCTCGGGGCGATCGCGGGCGTCGAGGTGGCGGTCGCGGCGCCCGGCGGCCATCAGCTCGACCCGGCGACCGCGGCGGGCGCGACCCTGACCGACGACCCCGCCGAGGCGGTGGCCGGAGCGCACTGCGTCTACACCGACGTGTGGGTCTCCATGGCCGACGACGAGGCGAGTGCCGCCGCGCGGCGCGAGGCGCTCGCGCCCTACCGGCTCGACGACGCGCTGCTCGACCGCGCGGCCGAGGGCGCGATCGCGCTGCACTGCCTGCCCGCCCACCCGGGCGAGGAGATCACCGAGGCGGTCCTCTACGGCCCGCGCCAGCGCATCTGGGATCAGGCCGAGAACCGGCGCCACGCCCAGAAGGCCCTGATCGAATCACTCGTCGGGTAGCCTGCGCCACGGTGCCGCAGCCGAAGTCCACCAAGTCGTCCGGCTCCAAGCCGAACCGGCGCGCGCAGGCCAAGCCGAAGGCCGCGCCCGCGTCGCCGTCACCCGCGGACGGAGACGAGCGCGCTCAGCTCGCGCGCTTCCTCAACCCGCTCGACCTCGTGCTGCTCACGCGCGAGCGCATCCAGGAGGCGGTCGACGACGCGGTCGAGCGCGGGCGCATGACGCGCGCCGACGCCACCGAGCTCGCGGCCACGCTGCTCGAGCGCGGCCGCCGCCAGACGGAGGACCTGCTCGCCGACATCGAGCAGCTGCTCGGCCGCTCGCGAGAGCAGATCGACGACACCACCTCCGACGTCAGGCGCCGGACGCGCAGGACGGTCGCCGCGCCCGCCGACCGCGTGCTGCGCGAGGTCGACCGCGCGCGGCGCGTCGCGGGGATCGGCACCTCGTTCCCGATCTCGGGCTACGACGAGCTCACCGCCGCCCAGGTCACGGGCCGCCTCGGCGACCTCACGCCGGCCGAGCTGCGAAAGGTCCGCGACCACGAGCGCAAGAACGCCAACCGCAAGAGCGTGCTGGCGGCGGTCGAGCAGAAGCTCGGCTGATTAAGCGCTGACCCTCG
Source organism: Actinomycetota bacterium (assembly GCA_030773575.1). Classification (GTDB taxonomy): domain Bacteria; phylum Actinomycetota; class Thermoleophilia; order Solirubrobacterales; family Solirubrobacteraceae; genus JACCYI01. Next base: position 259 of record JALYMV010000414.1, on the reverse strand, counting down.
TCGCGCGCGACATCTGGAAGTCGCACGGCGCCGCCACCGTGCTCGGCGGGATCTCGGTGACCGTCGCGCCGGGCGACGTGCTGGGCGTCGTCGGGCCCAACGGCGCGGGCAAGTCGACGCTCCTGCGGATCCTGGCGGGCGTCGACGCCCCCGACCGCGGCGAGGCGCGGCTGGCCGGCGGCACGGCGGGCTACCTGCCGCAGGAGCCCGACCGCTCCGCGGGCGAGTCGCTGGAGGGGCTGCTCGCGCGCCGCACCGG
>JALYMV010000413.1 GCA_030773575.1 Actinomycetota bacterium | reverse complement strand
GCGCCCCGGCGCGGCTCTGGCGGGGACCGCCGGGCTCGCGGCACTCGCCGCATCCGGGCTCGGCGCCGCGCTGCTGCCGTGATCGGGACTAGACCGGCGCGACCCCGATCATCCCGTCGCGCGTGACGAGGGCGGCGAGCTCCGCCTCCCCGAGGTCCTCCGTGCCGGCGGGCCGCCGCGGCAGGACCATGTAGCGCGACTCCGCGCTCGCGTCCCACACGGTGATCTCGGCGTCCGCGCCCGGATCGAACCCGAACTCCGCGAGCACGCCGCGCGGGTCGCGCACGACTCGCGAGCGGTAGGCCTCGCTCTTGTACCAGGTGGGCGAGGGCCCGAGCACGGCGATCGGATAGCAGGAGCAGAGGGTGCAGACGATGACGTTGTGGGCACGCTCGGTGTTCTCGAGGACCTTGAGCCGCTGCTCCTGGAGCCCGCCGCCCATGCTCAGGCCGACCTCGGGCAGCGCGGCGTTCGCGTCGACGAGCAGCCGCTCGCGGAACCCGTCGTCGGTCCACGCCCGGGCGACCACGCGGGCGCCGCCGGCGGGCGAGGACCCCGCCAGGAAGGCCTCCAGGGCGCGGTCGAGCTCCTACGGGTCGACGAGCCCGCGCTCCTCGAGGAGCGCCTCGAGGCCGCGCACCTGCGCGGCCACGGGCGCGTCGTGGTGGTGGTCGCTCATCGGCGGTCCTCCTGCCCGGCGGGCTCGAGGTGGCTCTCCCAGACGTCGAGCGTCACGTGGTGGTCGCCCTCGCCGAACAGCTCGCGGGCGGGGAAGCGCACCGTGTAGACGGGCTGCGGCGCCGCGGGCAGACCGCGGGCGCGGTCGTCGGCGAGCGGATGCTCGCCCTGGGGCTCGACGATCCACCCGGACGCGCCGCGCGCGTAGCGCGGCACGCGCGTGTGGTGCGGCGGATCCGCGCGGGTGGTGCGCACGGCGTCACCCGGCCTGAAGCGCACGCTCGACCTCCTGCTCGGTGAGGACGCCCTTCTCGATGCAGAGCGTTCGGATCGCGTGGAGCCACTTCTCGTAGTAGGAGGCGGCGAGGTAGGTTTCGGGCGCCATCCGCTCGATCGCGTCCCGGAACTCGTCGAGGTTGTAGACGCCTCGGCCGATGAGCGCGCGGTTCATCGCGAACACGTGCGCCTCCCAGTCGGCGTGGAACGGCTCGCCGTCGTCGTCGGGCTCGATGGGCGGGAACCCCTCCATCCCGCCGACGTCGTTGATCCGGCTCACGGCAGCGGACGATACCCGCGCCGCGGCGGTCAGGGGCCGGCGAGCTCGAGCCGTTCGCTGCCTGCCGCGAACCGGCCGCCGATGATGTCGGCGAAGTCCGCCATCAGCCGGACGGCGTCCTGCCCGAGCGGCACCCGACGGCTGCTCGCGCCGCAGAGCGTCCCCTCGACGTCGCCGTCCGCGGAGCGCAGCGGCACGCTGATGTAGGTCTGGAGCCCGAGATCGGCCGCGGCCCGGCTGTCGGGGAACGTCCCCGGGACGTCGTCGGTGTAGGGGACGCCCTGCTCGAGGGCCCGGCGGCAGAGGGTGTCCGCCCAGTCGACCGCCAGCCCTTCGGGGATGTCGATGCTGCCGCTGTTGCGAGCGTGGGTTATCCGCTGGAGCGCCTGCGAGCGGTCGATGTGGGTGAGGTAGGTCGTCTCCAGGCCGGTGACCCGGGCCAGCTCGGCCAGGAGCGTCCGGACCTCGCGCTCGCGCGGCCCGGCGGGCTGAAGCCCCTCGACGGGCGCCAGCGGCGCTCCGGCGCGGGCGAGGCGCTCGATGTCGAGCTCGCTGACCGGCTTGCTGAACAGATAGCCCTGACCCGACTGGCAGCCCAGGCTGCGCAGCGCCTGGAGGTGCTCCTCGGTCTCCACTCCCTCGGCCACCACGTCGAGCCCGAGGCTGCGCCCCATGGCGATCATGGCGTCGACCAGCGATCCGCGCTCGCCCCCGTGCACGAGGGCGGCGACGAACGAGCGGTCGATCTTCAGCCGGTCGACCGGGAACGTCTGCAGCCGGCTGAGCGCCGAGTGGCCCATGCCGAAGTCGTCGATCGCGACCCGGACGCCCAGCGCCCGCACCCGCACGATCGCCTCCACGGCGTCCGGCTCGTGCTCGATGGCAACCGTCTCGGTGATCTCGACCTCGAGGCGGCGCGGATCGACGGCGGTCTCCTCCGCGACGCGCGCGATGGTGCCGGCGAGGTCGCCGGTGACCAGCCGGCGGGCGGAGACGTTGATGGCCATGGTCAGCGCCGGCAGACCGGCCCGGTCCCACCCGGCCAGCCGCCGGCACGCCTCCCGCAGCACCCAGTCGTCGATCGCCACGATGATGCCGGTGCTCTCGGCGACCGGGATGAACCGGTCCGGCGGGATCAGGCCCTGCTCGGGGTGCTCCCAGCGGACGAGCGCCTCGACCCCGGTCATCCGCCCCGTCGAGAGGTCGACCTGCGGCTGGTAGAGGAGGCGGAACTCCTCCTCGGCGACGGCGTGGCGGAGGTCCCGGATGAGGCTCGTCTGCGCGACCAGCTGGTCGTGCATGTCGGTCCGGAACAGCTCGAAGTGGCCCTTGCCCGACCGCTTGGCGGCGTACATGGCCGTGTCCGCGTCGCGCAGCAGCTCCGACGCGCCCCGCCCGTCCCCGACGTGCGACACCGCGATGCCGATGCTGGCCGCGGCGTCGAACGGCTCGCCCCGGACGTCGACGGGCGTCTCGAGCATCGACTGGATCCGGGCGGCGACGGCGGCCCCGTCGTCGGGCCCGTCGACCTCGTCGAGCAGCACGACGAACTCGTCCCCTCCGAGGCGTGCGACGGTGTCGCCCGGACGGACGCACGACCGCAGCCGCCGCGCGACCTCGACGAGCACCTCGTCGCCCGCGGCGTGCCCGGCGACGTCGTTGATCGACTTGAAGTTGTCGAGGTCGAGCAGCAGGACCGCCGTCCGGCGGTCTTCGCGCCGGGCGAGGGCTTGCTCGAGCCGGTCGCCGACCAGCGCGCGGTTGGCGAGCCCCGTGAGCGGGTCATGGAGCGCGAGCCGGGTCAGCTGCCCGGCCTGGTCCTCGAGCTTGCGGGCGGTGGCGCGCGCCTCGGCCTCCCGCTGCTTGCGCTCGGTGATGTCGCGCGTGATCCAGACGATGCCGCTGACCTCGCCGGCATCGTCGTAGATGTTGGAGACCGTGGCGAGGGCCTCGAAGCGCGAGCCGTCCTTGCGGACGTCGAGGCTCTCGACGACGACGCTGGAGCGGTGGGCGAGCGCGTCGCGCGTGAAGGCGAAGACGTCCTCGCCCTCCGGCGCCGTCACGATCGTGACGGGCTCCCCCATCGCCTCGGCCGGCGCGTAGCCGAAGAGGCGCTCGGCGCCGGGGTTCCAGGTGACGATCCGTCCGTCCGGCGTGATCGTGATCACCGCGTCGTCGGTGGACTCGACGACCGCCGCCAGCCGCGCCAGGTCGTTGCGCTGCTGGCGCAGCTCGGCCGTCCGCTGCTCCACCAGGCGCTCGACACGCTCCCGCCGGTCGTCGATCGCCCGCCGCACCGTCAGGCAGACCAGGCTCTCGACGAGCACGAAGCCGGCGTGGAGCACCGCCATGGCGAGCGGCGGCCCCGGGTTGTCGAAGACCGAGGTGGGCAGGACCGTCCCGAGCACGAAGTGGTGGACCGTGACGAACCCGATGGCCACCAGGAACGGCGTCCAGGATCCGTACACCGCCGCCAGGGGCAGGAGGGCGAAGAACATGAAGTGCGCCTCGGTGGCGCCATGCGAGCTGTGGACGACGAGGGCGGATGCCGTCATGAGCCCGGCGGCCGCCGCCGCACCGCGCCAGGAGCGCCCGGCCGCCCGCCAGGCCGCGACGAGGGCCAGCAGCAGCAGCGGCGCGGCATGCCCGACGGCGTGGCTCAGCGGGTAGCCGCGCGCCGCTCCGTAGAGGGGGACGAGGACCGCGAGGACGGCGAGGACGCGCACGACGAGCGCGTGGTGGCGCTCCCAGTCGCGCGCCGGCACGTGCCGCCCGGAGGGGAAGGTCTTCCGCGCCCAGCTCGCTGCAGCTCGTCCCCATCTCTGTGACGGCCGGTGCATGCGCTCCTCATCGGCAGCCGGGCGCACCGCCTCAAGCAGTTGGCGCGCTGCCCCGACCTGCACCGCTCAACCCATCGTCAGCACGATCTTGCCCAGCTTGCCGCCCGCCTCGAAGCGCTCGTAGGCGGCGGCCGCGTCCTCCATCGCGAACGTCGCCGCGACGGGGACGGAGAGGTCGCCGGAGACGAAGCCCGGGAGCACCGCCTTCTCGACGAGCCGGGTCGCGGCGGCCTTGTCCTCGAGCGGGCGGGCGCGCAGGGTCGATCCGTGGATGCGCCCGCGCTTGCCCATCAGGGCGAGCAGGTTGATCTCCGTCTTCGGGCCCCCGCCGCCGACGCCGATGATGCAGATCCGCCCGCCCGTCGCGAGCGCCTGCAGGTTACCGGCCAGGTTGACGGCGCCGACGAGCTCGAGGATGACGTCGAAGGGGCCCGCCTCCTCGAAGCCCTCGGGCGCGATGACCTTCGCGCCGAGGGCGCCGACCGCGTCGCGGACCGCCTCGTTGCGGACCGTCGCGGTGACCCGCGCGCCGGCCATCGTGCCGAGCTGGACGGCCGCCGTGCCGACCCCGCCCGCCGCGCCGTGGACGAGCAGCCGCTCGCCGGCGGTCATCCCGGCCTGGGTGAAGATCGCGTCATGGGCGGTGGTGAAGACCTCGGGGACACCCCCGGCGGCAACCCACTCGAGCTCGTCGGGCACGGGCATCGCCGCGCGCTCGTGGATCACCGCCAGCTCGGCCTGCCCGCCACCACCGGTGATCGCCATCACGCGGTCGCCGGGTGCGAAGCGCTCCGCGCCGGGACTCGTCTCGACGACCTCGCCGGCGAACTCGAGGCCGGGGATGTCGGCGGGCGAGCCGGGCGGCGCCGGGTAGCCGCCCTTGCGCTGGAGCATGTCGGCGCCGTTGAGCCCGGCCGCGCGCACCCGCACGAGGATCTCCCCGCGCTGGGGCTCGGGATCCGGGTGCTCCTCGACGACGATCTGCTTGTCGCGGACGGTGACGGCTCGCATGCCGCGATGGTATTGGTCAGAGCCTCATGCGGACGAGCGCCGCGCGCAGCGCCCGGGGCCGCGCGCGCAGCCGCCGCTCGGCGACCGCGAGGTAGCGGATCCGCCGCGCGCGCAGGCCGTAATAGGTGGCGCCG
>JALYMV010000412.1 GCA_030773575.1 Actinomycetota bacterium | reverse complement strand
CGCCAGGGCCAGCAGCGCCTCGTCGGGCAGCCCGAGCACTTCGGCGCGCGCCGCGCGGGTGCGCCACTGGACGTCGAGCGTGGCGCCCAGCGTGGCGATCAGGTCCGTCCGCCGCAGGCAGCCGTCGCAGGCGTCGAGCCTCACGCCGCCACCGCCGCGGGGGTGGTCCGGTAACCGGCGGCGAGCGACACGTGCTCGGGGCGGACCTTCTCCGAGCCGGCCAGATCGGCGAACGTCCGGGCGACGCGCAGGACGCGGGCGTGGCCGCGCGCGCTGAGCGCCTCGCGGTCGTGAAGCTCGTAGAGCAGCCGCAGCGCTCCGGCCGTCGCGCCCGACAGCGCGTCGAGCATCCGCGGCGACATCTCTGCGTTGCAGGCGATCCCCAGCCCCGCGAACCGCTTCGCCTGGCGCTCGCGGGCGGCGACGACACGCTCGCGCACCGTCGCCGACGGCTCGGCGCGCTGGCTGCGCAGCGCGTCGGCGGGCGGCCGCGTGACGTGGAGGCTGAGGTCGATGCGGTCGAGGAGCGGCCCGCTGAGCCGTCGCTCGTGACGGGCGAGGTCGGCGCCCGTGCAGCGGCAGCGGCGGTCCCCCATCCCGCACGGGCACGGGTTGGCGGCCGCCACGAGCATGCAGCGACTCGGATACACGACGAGCCGCTGGCCGCGGACGATCGAGACCTTCCCGTCCTCGAGCGGCTGGCGCAGCGCCTCGAGGCTCGAGCGCCCGAACTCCGAGAGCTCGTCGAGGAAGAGCACCCCGTGGTGGGCGAGCGTCACCTCGCCGGGCATGGGGCTCGACCCGCCGCCGACGAGCCCCGACGCCGAGATCGTGTGGTGCGGCGCGCGGAACGGCCGCCGCTCGACGAGCCCGGCGCCGTCGTGGAGCCCGGCGATCGAGTGGATGCGGGTGACGCCGATCGCCTCGTCAGGCGACAGCGGCGGCAGGATCGACGGGATCCGGCGGGCGAGCATCGTCTTGCCGGTGCCGGGCGGCCCGTGCAGGAAGAGGTTGTGCCCGCCGGCCGCGGCGACCTCGATGACGCCGATGAGCCCGTTGTGGCCGCGAACGTCGGAGAGGTCGAGCTGGGCGTTCTGCGGCGCCGCCTCGATCTCGGTCGCCGGCGGCAGTGCCGCCGGCTCCGCCCGCCCGTGCAGCAGGTCGACGACCTCCTCGAGCGTCTCGACCCCGCAGACCTCGAGGCCGTCGACGAGCGCCGCCTCGCGCGCCCGCGCGCGAGGCAGGACCAGCCGGTCGAGCCCGTGGCGCCGCGCGCCCTCAGCGATCGCCAGGGCGCCGCGGACGGGCCGGATCTCCCCCGCCAGCGAGAGCTCGCCGCACACCGCGCAGCCGGCCACCGCCTCGGCGGAGACCTGCCCGGCGGCCACCAGCACCGCGATCGCCAGCGGCAGGTCGAAGCCGGGACCGACCTTCGTGAGGTACGCCGGGGCGAGGTTCACCGTGATCCGCTTCTGCGGGAACTCGAGGCCAGTGTTGGCGATCGCCGCGCGCACCCGCTCGCGGGCCTCTCGGACCGCCTTGTCGGCGAGGCCGACCACCGTGAAGGCGGGCAGCCCCGACCGGATGTCGGCCTCGACCCACACCCGCCGGCTCTCGACGCCGTCGAGGGCGAAGGTGGTGACGCGGGCCAGCACTAGAACGCCCCCTCGAGATGGTCGAGGCTGACCAGGCGGTCCTGCGCGTCGAGCGTCACGCCGATTGCGTCGAAGCGAAGCTCCGCGTGCCACGGGCGGTCGCGGATCTCGACGAGGTAGGCCGAGGCGAGCTTGCGGACCTTGGAGCGCTTGACGTCGTGCAGCGAGTCGAACGCGCTGCCCGAGCCGACCCGCCGGGTCTTGACCTCGCAGAAGACGAGCCACTCGTCCACCGTCGCGACGAGGTCGAGCTCCCCGAAGCGGGTCCGGTGGTTGCGGGCGATGATGCGGTAGCCCAGGCGCTCGAGGTGCTCGGCGGCGAGCTGCTCGCCGAGGCGGCCGAGGTGGTGGCGGGGATCGGTTCTCACGCCCGGCGACGCTATGGGCGCCGCCGGCACGGGTCAGCGCGCTTCGGTCACGAACGGCGCGCGGCTCTGTGCCGATTCAGACCGGGCTCAGAAGACCCAGCGGATGCGGCGGGTGCCCTTGCGGGCGACGTGCCGGACGCCGCTCACCGGCGGCGTGAGGCCCAGGCCCTTCCGGTGCGCCCCACCGACGACCTTGCGCGCCTGCGCACGTGATGCGCAGGGCCGGGATCCGGCGCAGGTCGGACCCCTCGTGTTTCCGCGGGCGCACCCGGCGGGCAGGCACCACTCAACGACCCAGGAGGCGAACGCATATGGAACCCGAACAGCAGAAGGCCTTCCGCGAGGCCGTCGACCGCAAGGCCGAGGCCGCCGAGGAGGCCTCCAGACATCCCGAGCAGAACCCCCGCATGGGCGACCCGGTGACCCTCGACGCCTCGGGCCAGATGCAGCCCGGCATCCAGACGGACGACCGCGGCAACCAGGACGTCTTCTCCCCGCGCGACAAGAACTCCGGGCACGGCAAGAAGACCGCCGACAAGTGGAACCAGTAGGGCCTCGGCGCCCTACTTCGTGAACGCGTAGAAGTTGCGGTCCCAGCGGTGGGCGTGGAGCTTCTCCACGACCTCCGCCGGGAGCCCGCGTCCGTCGCCCACGGCCACGTTGCGCTCGGCGTTGCGCACGGAGCGCATGCCCGGGATGACCGTCGAAACCGCCGGGTGGCTGAGAACGAAGCGCAGCGCGACCTCGGCGAGCTGGTCGCGCTCGATGCCCAGGTCCTCGAGCAGCGCGCGGACGTGCTCGTCGACCTGCCGGCGGCGATCGCCGCCGAAGTAGCCGTTGCGGAAGTCCCCTTCGGGGAAGGTCGTCTCGGGCCCGATCGCCCCCGTCAGCGCCCCCTCGTCGAACGGGACGCGCACGATCACCCCGACGCCGTGCTCCTGGCAGGCGGCGAAGAGCTCGTCCTCCGGCGTCTGGTCGAAGACGTTGTAGATGACCTGCACGGTGTCGACGGCGCCCGTCTCGATCAGGCGGATGGCGTTGGCCGGCTCGTGGTCGTTGATCGAGACGCCGAACGCGCGGATCCTGCCCTCCTCCTTGAGCGCCTGGACCGTCGCGAGCCAGTCGCCCTCCCCGGTCCATTCGTCCTGCCAGACGTGGAACTGCTGGACGTCGATGACGTCGAGCCCGAGGTTCGAGAGCGAGCGCTCCGTGCAGCGGCGCACCCACTCGCCGGGGAAGGCCTCGCCGACGTCGATGCCGCGCGGCGCCGGCCAGAGCTGGTTCTTGGGCGGGATCTTCGTCGCCACGACGATGTGGTGGTCCTGCTCCCGGACGACCTGGCCGACCAGCTTCTCGGAGTGCCCGCGGCCGTAGGCGAGGGCGGTGTCGATGAAGGTCAGCCCGAGCTCGATCGCCCGCCGCAGCGCGTCGAGCGACTCGTCGTCCTTCGCGCCGAGCCACTGGCTGCCACCGATCCCCCACGCCCCGTAGCCGACCTCGGAGACCTCGATGCCGGTCCTGCCCAGCGTCCGTGTGTTCATCTCCGGGAACCTAGAGCGCGAGCTGCTGGTACGCCGTCGACTGGAACGACATGCGGTGCAGCGGGGAGACGCCCCGCCGCTCGATCGCGGCGCGGTGCTCGGGCGTCGAGTAGCCGACGTGGGCCGCGAACTCCCAGCCGGGATAGCGCTCCTCGGCCCGCTGCATGAAGCGGTCGCGCGTGACCTTGGCGATCACCGAGGCGGCCGCGATGGCCGCGCTCGTGGCGTCGCCGCCGACGACCGCGCGCTGCTCGAAGCCGGTCGCGGGAACCGGGAAGCCGTCCGACAGGGCGATGCAGCCCTCGCGCCCGGCGCGGCGCAGGACGTCGGAGAGGGCGCGCAGGTTGGTGACGTGCAGGCCGCGCTCGTCGATCCCCCGCACGCAGCGCGACGTCACGGCCACGCACGCCGCCGCGCGCAGGACGCGCGGGTAGAGCTCCTCGCGCATCTCGATCGTGTGCTGCTTGGAGTCGTTGAGGGCGGAGAGCGAGCGCAGATCGCGCAGGCTCAGGCGCTCGTAGTCGAAGAGGACCGCCGCGGCCACCAGGGGCCCCGCGAGGCAGCCGCGCCCCGCCTCGTCGGCGCCGGCCACATGGCGGACGCCGAGCGCCCGGTCCCACGCGAACAGCCGCCGGCCGGCCGGCTTGCGGCGCTTCTTAGAGGAGGCCGAGGCGCTTCGGCGGCCAGTAGGTGGCGAAGGCGCCGCCGATGATCCACTCGGCGGGGACGGGTCCCCAGAAGCGGCTGTCGTCCGAAGAGCCACGGTTGTCGCCCATCATGAAGTAGTGCCCGGCGGGAATGGTCGCCTCCTTGCGGTAGGAGCACCCGTCGCCCCCGCCGCAGGCCTCGGTGAACGGCTCGGGCTGGCGCTTGCCGTTGAGGATCACGTGCCCGTCCTCGATGGCGATCCGGTCGCCCGGGCCGGCCACCACGCGCTTGATGAAGTTCACGTCCGCCTTGCGGCTGGTCGGCCGGAGGCAGACCTGGCCCTCGGGCGGCGTCTCCCCGCACATGTTGTCCGCGCGCTCGGCGCCCGTCGGCGGATGGAAGACGACGACGTCGCCGATCTCGGGCTCGGAGAAGCGGTTGCCGATCCGGTTGACGAGCACCCGCTGGCCGATCTCGAGCGTCGGGACCATCGAAGGGCTCGGGATGCGGTACGGCTTGACGAGGAAGGCCTGGATGCCGAGCGCGAGCCCGAGCGCGACGGCCACGATGACGACGAGCTCAAGCAGCGAGCCGCCGGGGCTCGAACTCTTGTCGGCCACGGCGCTAGGTCGCGTCGTCGGCGGTGACGGCGGCGTCGTCGGCGCCCTCGGCCGGCGACTCGTCGAGCGCCGCCTGATCCACCGCGTCGCCCGGGACGTCGGGGTCGGCCGCGGCCGCGGCGTCCGCCTCGACGGCGTCGTGCAGCAGGCCGGCCTCGACGGCCTCCTCCGGGCCGGTGTACCGGCGCTCGCGGACGCGGGCGCGCTTGCCGACGCGGCCGCGCAGGTAGTAGAGCTTCGCGCGGCGGACGTCGCCGCGGGCGGCGACCTCGATGCGCTCGATCTTCGGCGAGTGCACGGGGAACGTGCGCTCCACGCCGACGCCGAAGGACTGCTTGCGGACCGTGAAGGTCTCGCGGACGCCCTCGCCCTGGCGCTTGATGACGACGCCCTCGAAGACCTGCGTGCGGCGGCGGGTGCCCTCGACGACCTGGAAGTGGACCTTGACCCGGTCGCCGGCCTGGAAGCGCGGGATGCGGCGCAGCTGCGCGCGCTCGAGGGAGTCGATGATCGTGCTCATGGCGAAAAAGAACCCGCAGGCGCCGGAGGCGGCTGGCTGCGGGCGGCCTATGGTAGCGGACCTCCGCGGCGCCTCGCCTGCTCGAGACGCCACGTCCGGATCTGCTCGTGATGGCCCGAGAGCAGCACGTCGGGCACCCGCCAACCGCGCCATTCCGCGGGCCGCGTGTAGTGCGGATACTCCGGCCGGCCCTCGAGCGCGGCGGAGAAGGACTCCTCCACCGCGGACTCCGCGTGGCCGAGCGAGCCGGGCAGCTTGCGCAGGACCGCGTCGGCCACCACCATCGCCGCCAGCTCGCCGCCCGCGAGGACGTAGCGGCCGATCGAGAGGCGGTCGGAGCAGAAGTGCTCGACGATGCGCTCGTCGAAGCCCTCGTAGCGGCCGCACAGCAGCGTGAGGGCGGGCTCGGCGGCCAGCTCGTCGACGTAGCCGTCGTCGAGGATGCGCCCGCCGGGGGTGAGCGCGATCACCCGCCGCTGCGCCGGCAGCTCGACCGGGTCGACTCCGTAGCGCGCCCGCAGCGCCGTCTCCATGACGTCCACGCGCAGCACCATCCCCGCCCCGCCGCCGAACGGCGTGTCGTCGACCGACCGGGCCGAGAGCGTCGAGGACTCGCGGAAGTCGACGCACTCGAGCGCGTGGCCCGCCGCCAGCGCGTTGGCGACGTGGCGCTGCGTGCGGAACCAGTCGAACCAGTGCGGGAAGAGCGAGAAGACGTCGATCTCCATCACGCCTCCCCGAGGAACGCGAGGTCGACGTCGATCCGCCGCGCGGCGACGTCGACGGAGCGCACCGCGTCGGCGACGAGCGGGATCAGGCGGTCGCCCACCTCGAGCGCCTCGCAGGAGGGCAGCGTGACCATCCGCCGCACCGTGCCGACGTGACGCTCGCCGTCGAGGACCTCGCAGCCCTCGAGCTCATGGGCCCAGTACTCGCCCTCGCCGAGCGCCGGCAGGTCCTCGCGCGCGACGAGGAGCGGCTCGCCGCGCAGCGCGTCGGCCGCCTCCCGCGTGCCGCAGCCGCTCACCCGCACGAACGGCTTCTCGTCCGTGCCGGCGCGGCGCTCGATCTCGCGCGCCTCGCCGGCGATGGTCACCCGGGCGCCGGCGCGCAGCAGCGCGGGCAGCGGACGGGTCACGTAGAAGGCGCCGTCGAGGCCGTGGCCCCGGCCGACGCGGCCGGCCTCCGTGAAGGCGGCGTCAGTCGACGATGTCGACGAGGACGCGGCGGTTCTCGCGGACCGCGGCGGCCTTGACGACGGCGCGGAGCGCCTGGGCGGTCCGTCCGCCGCGCCCGATGACCTTCCCGTAGTCATCGTCGGCCACCGAGAGCTCGAGCACGATCGTGCCGTCGTCCTCCTCGAGCTCCTCGACCTTGACCCGGTCGGGCTCGTCGACCAGCGCCCGCGCCAGGTACTCGAGGAGCTCGCGCACGCAGGGCGATCCGGGCTAGGAGCCGGCGCCGGGGACGATGCCCTGCGTCTTGAGGAGCTTGCGCACCGGGTCCGACGGCTGCGCCCCGCGGGCGAGCCAGAAGCGGATGCGCTCCTCGTCGAGGACGATCGTCGACGGCTGCGTCTGGGCGTTGTAGCGGCCGACGGTCTCGATCGACCGGCCGTCGCGCGGTGAGCGCGAGTCGGCGACGACGACGCGCCAGACCGGATCCTTCTTTCCGCCCACCCGCGTGAGCCTCATTGCTACCGCCACAGACTGCCTTTCCATTCGGTTTCGCCCGGCCGGATCTCGCTGGCGCTCATCCTCTGAGCGACGTCACGTGCGGCCGGAGAGGCTAGCGAACCTAACGCCCGCGGCTCAGCGCGCCGAGGTCCGGCATCTTGCCCTGCTGCAGGCCGCGCATCATCTTGCGCATCTCGCCGAACTGCTTGACGAGCTGGTTGACCTGCTGGACGCTCGTCCCGGACCCCTTGGCGATCCGTAGCCGCCGCGAGCCCTTGATGAGCTCGGGCCGGCGCCGCTCGAGCGGCGTCATCGAGCGGATGATCGCCTCGATGCGGTCGAACTCGCGCTCGTCGATGTCCATCTTGGAGAGCTTGTGGCCCGCCAGCCCCGGGATCATCCCGAGCAGCGAGGTCAGCGAGCCCATCTTGCGCAGCTTGGAGAGCTGGGAGAGGAAGTCGTCGAGCGTGAACTCGTTGCGGCGCAGCTTGCGCTCGAGCTCCTTGGCCTCGTCCTCGTCGGTGGCCTGCTCGGCCTTCTCGATGAAGGAGAGGACGTCGCCCATCCCGAGGATCCGCTGGGCCATGCGATCCGGGTGGAAGCGCTCGAAGTTGTCGAGCTTCTCGCCCGTGGAGGCGAACATGATCGGCTTGCCGGTGACCGCCTTGACGCTCAGCGCGGCGCCGCCGCGGGCGTCGCCGTCGAGCTTGGAGAGGATGACGCCGTCGAACTGCGCCACCGCGGCGAACTGCTCGGCGACGTTGACGGCGTCCTGGCCGGTCATCGCGTCGACCACGAGCAGGACGTTGGTCGGCCGCACGCGCCGCTTGATGTTCGCGAGCTCCTCCATGAGCGCCTCGTCGACGTGCAGGCGGCCGCTCGTGTCGACGATCAGGACGTCCTTGCCGTCGCGCTTGGCCTGGTCGAGCGCCCAGCCCGCGATCTCGACCGGGTCTGACTCCGTCCCCCGCTCGTAGACCGTCGCCCCCGCCTGGGTGCCGACCTTGATGAGCTGCTCGACCGCGGCGGGGCGGTAGACGTCGCAGGCCGCCACGGCGACCGACGCGTTGCGCTCGTGCCGCAGCCAGCGGGCGAGCTTGCCCGTGGCGGTCGTCTTGCCCGAGCCCTGCAGGCCGGCCATGAGGATCACCGTCGGCGGGCGCGGGGCGAAGGTGAGGCCCGCCGCCGCGCCGCCCATCAGGGCGGTGAGCTCCTCGTTGACGATCTTGACGACCTGCTGCCCCGGGTTGAGCTGGCGGGAGACCTCGACGCCGGCCGAGCGCTCCTTCACCGTCTTCGTGAAGTCCTTGACGACGCGGAAGTTGACGTCGGCGTCGAGCAGCGCGAGGCGGATCTCGCGCATCGCCTTGGCGATGTCGTCCTCGGTCAGTGCGCCGCGCTGGCGGACGCCGGAGAGCGTGCCCTGGAGCTTTTCGGCGAGGGAGTCGAACACTCGGGCGCTGACTCTACGACCCGCCGGGCGGGTCCAGACCCGGCGGCAGCGCGGTCTGCGGGTTCTGGGCGCCCGCGGCCGCCTCCGACGCCTCCTGCGACGCCTGCGCGGCGGCCTCGGCGTCGGCCCGCGCCTGGGC
>JALYMV010000411.1 GCA_030773575.1 Actinomycetota bacterium | reverse complement strand
GCCGCATCCCTGACCGAGGCCCTGGCCGCCGCCGCAGCGGCCAGCTTGCGCCGCGCGAGCTGGCCTCCGGACCGCTTGGCCGCGGCCAGGGGCTCAGGATCCTGAAGGGTCGACACGTCAGAGAAGCTACGGGCCGGACCGGCGGAAGCCCGCGCGCCACAATGGGGCCGTGCCCGAGCTCGACCGCGCCGCGCTCCTCGTCGTCGACTTCCAGCGCGCCTTCGAGGACGGCGCGTACTGGGGCCCGCGCAACAACCCGGCGTGCGAGGCCAACGTCGCCGCCCTCGTGGCCGAGTGGCGCGCCCGCGGCCGGCCGCTGGTCTTCGTCCGCCACGACTCGACGACCCCGGGCTCGCCGCTGGCATCCGGGACGCCCGGCAACGCGCTGCGGCCCGAGCTCGACGGCGCCGAGCCCGACCTCCTCGTCAGGAAGGGGACGAACTCGGCGTTCTACGGCGATCCCGACCTCCGCGCCTGGCTCGACGAGCACGCGATCGACACGGTCGTCCTGTGCGGGATCCAGACGAACCACTGCGTCGAGACGACCGCCCGGATGGCCGGCAACCTCGGCTACGACGTGCGCTTCGTGCTCGACGCGACGCACACCTTCGACCGCACGGGGCCCGACGGCACGACCCTCACGGCCGACGAGCTGGCGCGGGCGACCGCCACCAGCCTGCACGGCGAGTTCGCGACGGTCGTCACCACCGCGGACGTCGTCGGCGGACCGTTCGCGGACTGACCCTTGAGTCCGGGCCCGAGATACCCGACAGCAAGGCGCGCAGGCCGTCGCCTGCGACTTCGAGCTCTGCGGGCAGCCACGCGCGGCTCGTGCTGCTGCTCGCGGTGGGCGGCCGGGCGGCCGGCGCCCCCGCGCCCCCGAGCGGCCCGCGCGACGCGCTCGGCGCCTCGCTGAGGACGACGGTGCGCCTGTCGGCGGAGGTCGGGCCGACCCGCCTGCCGGTCGAGCGGCTCGTCGCGGTCCCGCCGGATCGGTGATCGAGCTCGACCGCGACGCGGGCGACCTCTACGTCAACGGCCGCCGCTTCGCGCTCGGCCGCCTCGAGCTCACCGAGACGGGAGAGTGGGCGGTCCGGGTCGAGCGCGTGCTCGACCCGGACGAGGTCTAGCTCCTAGAGCCCGGCGGGGTGGCGGACGGTGTAGCCCGCCGTCGAGCGCCGGCTCCACTGCCAGCGCGAGCCGCTCGCGCCGCGCCCCGACGTGTCGAAGCGCCGGCCGCGGACCACCATGAACATGTGGCCCGGCTTCGCGTAGATCGTGATGTAGCGGCCCTTGCCGGGCGAGCCCCAGGACTGAAAGCCCGTCGAGTCGAGCGGGCTCGACAGCAGCCCGCCGCCGTGCAGCGCGTAGGAGACGGAGCCCGAGCAGTCGTAGCCCGAGTCCTTGAAGGAGCCGTGTCCGCCGCCGTAGCGGTAGGGGGCGTGGGCGATCCGGCTGCCGGCGGCGATGACGCGGCGGACCGCGATCGGCAGCGAGGAGCCGCCGCGCCGCCCGCGGCTGCTCGAGCGGCGCTTGAGCACCATCTTGATGCGCGGGTGGCCGAGGGCGGCCCAGGTCGCGGGGCCGACCACTCCGTCGGCGGTCAGGCCGCGGCGGCGCTGGAAGCGGCGCACCGCGCGGGCGGTGGCGGGCCCGAAGACCCCGTCGGCCGTCAGGCCGAGCCTGCGCTGGAGCAGGGCGATGCGACCGCGCTTGGTGGCGCGCCCGCGCGAGCCGCGCGAGCGCGAGGACGCGCGGCTGCCCGAGCGGAAGATCGCCCGCCAGGTGGCGCGGCCGACGATCCCGTCGACCGTGAGCCCGTGGCGCCGCTGGAAGCGCTTGACGGCCCGGACGGTGGCGGGCCCGAAGATGCGGTCGGCCGGCAGGCCGAGCTTGCGCTGGAGCTTGGCGACGCGCTCGCCCCGGTCGCCGCGCTCGAGCGGCTTGGCCTCGGCGGCCGAGAGGGGCAGCGCGACGAGCAGCGCGCAGATCGCTAGGAGCGAGCGCAGGGCTCGCCGGGAGAAGACCATCGTCACGTCGGTTGTCGATCCTTCGCAGTTCGTTCGTCGGTTCGCCTACGAGGTGAGCTGACGGGCTCGCGCTGACCAGCGCTACGCCGCCTAGTCCGAGGACGGCGGCGATTCGCCCCCGTGGCCGGAGTGCGGCCACAGCGGTTCCCCCGCTCGCCGGGGCCGGGGCCCGGGCGATTCGGCGTCATGCGGGCGTCGTTCTAACAGACGAAAGTCCTGCTCTGTGCAGGATTCCTTGCAGGCAGCGCGGCTGGGCGCGCGGTTGCGGCTACGGCCGAGGCGCAGCAGGCGGCCGCGCCGGCGGGCCGAGGCGGTGCGGGTG
>JALYMV010000410.1 GCA_030773575.1 Actinomycetota bacterium | reverse complement strand
GCGGCCGGGCGGCCGGCGGTGGCGATCGGCTGCGGCTGGGTGCCGGGTGTCCGCGCCTCCTTCGCGAACGCCGCCCCCTTGGGCAGGACGGGGTCCGCCGGCCGCGCGACCTGACCCCCGGGCGCCTCGGCGACCGGCAGGCGCAGGTCGGCGTTGGCCACCGCGACGCTGAACGCGCCGTTGGAGGGCCGCGAGTACGGGTCGTCGCGCCCGAGGAGCTCGAGCTTGGGGGTGTGTCCCGGCGCAAAGCGGTAGCCGTTGGGGTTCAGCTGGAAGACCTGGCGGCCCGAGGCCTCGGGCCGGTAGACCGTCCGCGCGACGAGCGTCTGGCTCGAGCCGTCGGGCGAGACGTCCCACAGGCGGGCGTTGATCTGCGGGTTGGCGCCCGTGGCGGTGACGTCGGCGATGACGGTCGGCGAGCCGAGCAGCGTGTAGCCGTCGCCGGTCACCTTCGGGAAGCGGTAGACCGCGGTCTGCGGTATGTCGCTCGCGCTGGTCGTCGCGCACGCCCCGCTCCCGACGATCGGGTCGACCGTCCGCGAGACCGTCTCGTTGCCGCCCGCCGAGTTCAGGCTCTTGCCGGCCGGCTCGACGAGGCGGACCTCGCCCGGGTGCAGCTCGCCCCACGTGCGCGCGACGAAGGTGGCCGACGGGGCCTCCTTCGGGCAGGTCTGCGTCCGCGTCTCGACGACCTGGCCGGGCGCCGGGCCCGTGCCCTTCAGGTAATGGTCGAACCACTCCATGATCCGCTGCTCGAGCAGCTCCGTGTCGGCCTTCTTGTTCTGGCCGCGCTGGTGCCCGTAGTCCATGTGCAGCTGGCGGATCGGGGTGCTCGGCGACTCCTCACGCAGGCGGTTGACCATCCGCAGCGCCTCGTTGACGGGGAAGAGGTCGTCCGTGAAGCCGTTGGAGATGAACAGCGGCGGGACCCCGCCGGCCGGCACGGACAACGAGAAGGCCTGGTGGTGGGCGGAGATCTCCGCGAAGATGTCGAGCGCCAGCGGGTCGGAGTACGGCTCGCCGGCCTGGACGCGCGGATACCAGACCCGCAGGTCGGCGTCGGGGTCGACGCGCGGCGGCGCGTACTGGCCGGTGACCTCGCCGAGGGCGTACAGGCCGCTGACGAAGGACTCCTTCACCACGCCGGGCGGGTTGAACGAGTCGGCGGGCTTGTGCAGGACGTAGTCGAGCGTGCGGCCGTTGGGCACGAGCGAGTAGACGAGGTCCGACCACGGGATGACCGGCGCCGAGGCCGCGATGCGCATGGGGACGCCCTTGGGGCTCGTCCACGGCTTGAGCTTGTCGTCGGTGTCGAGGATGCGGTCCTTGAGCATGGCCAGCGCGAGCGACTGGCCGCCGCCGTATGAGCCGCCGGTCGCGCCGATGCGCTGGGGGTCGGCGATCCCCTCGTCGACCAGGATGCCCGACAGGTGCTGGGTGTCGCGGACCTCGTAGCGGGAGTCCGCCAGCCGGATCCAGCCCCGCTCCACGCACACCGGGTCGTTGCGGTTGGGCGGCGTGCCGCAGGACTCGTTGAAGCCGCGGGCGGTGTAGGTGAGCACCGCGTAGCCGCGGCGCGCCCACTTGGCCGCCCCCGCGAAGCCCTCCTTGCGCCCGCCGTAGCCGTGCAGGAGCACGACCAGCGGCAGGGGGCCGGCGGCGTCGGCCGGGAGCGCTACGTTGACGTCGAGCGGCACCCGGTCGAAGGTCGGCACGCGCGTGGCGGCCGACCCCTGGCAGAAGATCACGCCCTCCTGCGGCTTGCAGGGGACCTTGCCGCCGAAGACGGCGGCGGGGGCCTCGGCGTTCGCGGCGGCGGCGGGCAGCAGGAGCGCGGCGGCGAGGACCGCGGGCAGGAGGAGGCGCAGCGGAGAGACGTTCACAGGATCGTAATACCCCCATATCCGAGCGGAGTTTCGCCACCGTACGCTGACGTACATGAGCGAGCCGCTGCGCACCCGTCCCGACGTCCTCGTCCTCGCGGGCGGCGGCACCCTCGGCGAGGCGTGGATGCGGGGCCTGCTGGCCGGCGCCGAGTCGATCTCCGACCTCGACTTCCGGGCTTGCGAGTACTTCGTGGGGACCTCGGCCGGCTCCATCGTCGCGTC
>JALYMV010000409.1 GCA_030773575.1 Actinomycetota bacterium | reverse complement strand
GCCCGGGGCCGAGGAGCGCAGGCCCGACGCCGTCACCGTCCCGCCGTCGCTCGACCGGCCGCCGCCCGGCTACGCGCGCACGGGCAACGAGGTCAGCCGCATCGCCGGCCGCGTGGAGCGGATGCGCGCGGTGCGGGCGGGCCGTCGCAACACCTACGCGCGCCCGTTCCTCAAGGGCCCGCCGAGCCGGCGGCGCTGGCAGGTCTCCTTCTACGGCCCCCGCAGGGGGACGGGCGGGCCGTTCGACCAGCTCGGCCAGGTCGTCGTCGACGACCGCACGGGCCGGGTGCTCGAGGTCTGGACGGGCTACCAGGTCGACTGGACCATGGCGCGCGGCTATCCGGGCGCCTTCGGGGCCAAGGTCAACGCCCCGTACGTCTGGCTGGCACTGTGCGCGCTCTTCGTGCTGCCCTTCCTGCGCGGGCCGCTGCGGATGCTCCACCTCGACCTCGCGGTGCTGCTCGCGTTCTCGGTCTCCTACGCGTTCTTCAACGCGGCGAAGGTGGGCATCTCCGTCCCCCTCGCCTATCCGCTGCTGCTCTATCTCCTCGCCCGCATGCTGTGGATCGCGCGGGCGCGCTCGGCCGGGCGGGTCCCGGAGTCGAGGCCGGCGCTGCGCCTTGCGGTCCCCTACGGGTTCCTGGCGATCGCCAT
Source organism: Actinomycetota bacterium (assembly GCA_030773575.1). Taxonomy (GTDB): domain Bacteria; phylum Actinomycetota; class Thermoleophilia; order Solirubrobacterales; family Solirubrobacteraceae; genus JACCYI01. Next base: position 1,422 of record JALYMV010000409.1, on the reverse strand, counting down.
CGTCTTCCTGGTCGGCTTCCGCGTCGGGCTCAACCTGACGAACTCCAACGTGATCGACGTCGGGTACGCCGGGGTGATCGGCGCGGATCGGCTGCTCGACGGCGGTCTGCCCTACGGCGCCTTCCCGGCCGACAACGCGCACGGCGACACCTACGGCCCGGTCAACTACTACGCCTACGTCCCGTTCGAGGCGGCGATGCCGTGGAAGGGCGCCTGGGACGACCTGCCGGCCGCGCACGGCGCCGCGGTCGCGTTCGACCTCGCGTGCCTGGCGCTGATGTTCCTCGCCGGCCGGCGCATCCGGGGGACCGGCCTCGGGCTCCTGCTGGCGTACCTGTGGGCCGCCTTCCCGTTCACGCTGATGGTGGCCAACGCGAACGCCAACGACTCGCTCGTCGCCGCGCTCGTGCTGCTCGTGCTGCTGGTGATCGCCCGCCCCGCGGCCCGCGGCGCCGCCGTCGCGGCGGCGGGGCTCTCGAAGTTCGCGCCGCTCGCGCTCGCTCCGCTGGTGGCGACCTACCGCGGTGGCGCGCGGGCGGGGGAGTGGGGGCGCGAGCGCTGGCTCGTGCGGCCGGTGCTGGCCACCGGGCTCGCGTTCGCGGTCGCCGGCGCGGTGCTGCTGGCGCCCGTTGTGCTCGACGGCCGCCTCGCGCTCTTCTACGAGCGCACGGTCGGCTTCCAGAGCGACCGCGACTCGCCCTTCTCGGTCTGGGGCCTCTACGGCTGGCGGCTCGGGCAGGACCTGGCCGTGGCGGTGGCGGCGGCGCTCGCAGTGGCGGTGGCCTTCGTGCCGCGGCGGCGAGACGTCGTGGTCCTCTGCGCGCTGGGCGCCGCGGTGCTGATCGCCCTGCAGCTGGCGATCGAGCACTGGTTCTACCTCTACCTCGTCTGGTTCCTGCCGCTCGTGCTGGTCGCGCTCCTGGCACCGCACGCCGAGCCGGACCCACCGCCGCGGGTGCTGTGAGGACCCAGGCGGCGCCGGGGCTCGCACTCGCGGCGGTCTGGCTGCTGGCCACCACGGCCGGCCCGACCGCGGTCGACACGCCCTCCGACCTCCCGGTCTACCGCGCCTACGCCGAGGCGCTGCAGGCGGGCTTGCTGCCCTACCGCGACTTCGCGCTCGAGTACCCGCCGCTGGCGCTGTTCCCGATCGGGGCGGGGGGCGTGCTCGGGCTAGGAGAGGCGACGTACGCCGCGGTGTTCGGCGCGCTCATGCTGCTCGCCGCTCTCGTGGTCCAGCGCGAGGCGGCGCTCCTCGGCGGCCCGCGCGCCGCCTGGCTGATGGTGGCGCTGCCGGTCGCGCTTGGGGCGCTGGTGCGCACCCGCTTCGACCTCGTGCCGGCGGCGCTCGCGGTGGCGGGGATCGCCACGCTGGTCGTCCGCGCCCGGCCGCGCGCGGCGTTCGCGCTGCTCGCCGTCGGC
>JALYMV010000408.1 GCA_030773575.1 Actinomycetota bacterium | reverse complement strand
ACGATCGCCACCGGCCCGCCGGCCGAGTGGGCGGCGATCTGCGCCACCCGCCCGAGCCCCTCGCCGCCGAGGACCGCGTCCACCATCCGCAGATGGACGGAGCGCAGCCGCTCGACGAGCGAGGCATCGCCGGGGCCGGGGCCGAGCGATCGGGCTTCCATTACCTGACGCGCGCGGGCCCCGGAGCCGGCGAGGCCCGCGGACCTCACGCCGGCGCCGCCGCCGCGGCGTCCGGGTGGGCCTGCAGGGTCTCCTCGCCCGACTCGCCCGTGCGGATCCGGTAGGCCTCCTCGACCGGCATGACGAAGACCTTCCCGTCGCCGATCGAGCCCGTCCGCGCGTGCTTGAGGATGGTCTCGACCACCGTCTGCACGTCGTGGCTGGCCACCACGCACTCGAGCTTGACCTTGGGGCGGAGGTAGTTGGTCAGCTCCGCCCCGCGGTAGCGCTCCGTGATGCCCTTCTGGCGGCCCGACCCCTTGACCTCCGAGATCGAGAGCGAGGGGAAGCCCAGGGTCAGCAGCTCGGTGCGGATGGGCTCGAACGCCTCGTGCCGGATGAACGCTTCGACCTTCTTCATGCGGGGATCTCCTTCGTGGTCGCCACGGCGCCCCGGCTCTGTGCCTGGGGAGGGGCGCCCGTCGGCGTGTACCCCACCAGCTCGGGCGCCGGGATGAACTGTTCCGGATACCCGTACATGCCGTGCTCGGCGATGTCCAGCCCCGCGTCCTCCTCCTCCTCGGTCACCCGCAGGCCGAAGACGGCCTGGATGGCGGCGAAGGTCAGGAGGGAGGCGGCGAGCACGAACGCGAACGTCAGGGCGACCGTCGCGGCCTGGGCGCCGAGCTGGCCGAGCCCGCCGCCGTAGAGCAGGCCGGCCTGCCCGACCCCCACCGTCTCGGCGAGCCGGTCGGAGGTGAACAGCCCGCAGGCCAGGGTGCCCCAGATGCCGGCCAGGCCATGGGCCGACAGCGCGCCGACCGGGTCGTCGAGCTTCTTGTCGATGGCCAGCACGCCGGCCACCACGATCAGGCCGCCGACGAGGCCGATGATCGGCGCCGCCCACAGCTCCACGTAGCCCGAGGGCGCGGTGATGGCCACGAGGCCCGCGATGGCGCCGTTGCCGGCCATGCCGACGTCGAGCTTCTTCGTGAGCAGGGCGATGAGGATCGAGGCGCCCACCACGCCGCCCGCGGCGCCGAGCTGGGTGACCATGGCGACCTCGGCGAAGCGCTCGCCGTCCGTGCCGAGCGTCGACCCGGCGTTGAAGCCGAACCAGCCGAGCCAGAGGATGAGCACGCCCAGGCCGAAGATCGGCATGGAGTGGCCCGGGATGCCGCGCGCGCGGCCGTCGGGCCCGTACTTGCCCTTGCGCGGCCCGAGCAGCATCAGCGCGGCCAGCGCCGCGGTCGCGCCCGTGAGGTGCACGACTGAGGAGCCGGCGAAGTCCTGCACGCCCGGCCCGATGCGCGAGAACACGCCGCCGCCGAAGCCCCAGTGGGCCACGAGCGGGTAGATCGCGCCGGCGAAGACGACCGCGAAGACGACGTAGGCGATGAACTTGATGCGCTCGAGCGTGGTGCCCCACACGATCGCCAGCGAGACCGCGCAGAACATGAACTGGAAGAGCATGAACGCGGCGCTCGCGCCCGTGAACTCGCCCGGGACGAGCGAGTCCGCGGATATCGTCGAGCCGATGGACGGGAAGAAGCCCGAGTCGCCGGCGATCAGGTCTGCGCCGCCGAAGGCGATGCCGAATCCCAGCGCCCACCAGACGATCGTGGCGATCGAGAAGTTGGCGAGGATCTTGGCCACGCCCGAGCCGGCGTTCTTGCCGCGCGAGAAGCCGATCTCGAGGAACAGGAAGCCTGCCTGCATGAACATCACGAGCACGGCCGCGACGATGATCCACGTCGAGTTGAGCTCGGAGGCGAGCTTCGGTATGGCCTCCTGCGGGTTGACCTGATCCATCGTTCCTCCTCGGGTTCGGGGTGCGAGGAGTGTCGGCGGCGGGGCCGCCGCGGTCTTTGTCCGCGTGTCGAAAGTTCCGGGAGCCGCTTTCGCCAATCGGTCGGGCGGCGCCCTGAGGGCGAACGGCCGCCCCGCATCTTTGGCCACGTGGACAAGCCCGCGCGGGGGTCGCGCCCCTAGGCTGGCCCGAGCCGACCGTTGACCAGGAGGACCCGAGGAGCCGCATGCCCCGCACCCGCACCCAGAACGTCACCGCCGCGCAGTGGAGCCCCAACGGAGGGGCCCTGGGCGCGCCCGACCTCACGCTGCCGGCCAACCAGGTCTACGGGGCCAACGTCTTCTCCCCCGCCGTGCAGCGTCAGCGGCTGCCCAAGGCGATCTTCAGGTCGCTGCAGGAGACCCTCGACGCCGGCATGGCGCTCGACCCCGCGCTCGCCGACGCCGTCGCCTCCGCGATGCGCGAGTGGGCGCTCGAGCGCGGCGCGACCCACTTCACCCACTGGTTCCAGCCCCTCACGGGCTCCACCGCCGAGAAGCACGACTCCTTCTACGCGCCGACGGGCGACGGCACGGCGATCGCCGAGTTCTCCGGCAAGGAGCTCATCCAGGGCGAGCCCGACGCCTCCTCCTTCCCGACGGGCGGCATCCGGGCGACCTTCGAGGCGCGCGGCTACACCGCGTGGGACCCGACCTCCCCGGCGTTCATCCTCGAGAACCCCAACGGGGCCCTGCTGTGCATCCCGACCGCGTTCGCGTCGTGGACGGGCGAGGCGCTCGACCACAAGATCCCGCTCCTGCGCTCGATGGACGCGCTCTCGCGCTCGGCCCTGCGCGCGCTCGAGCTGCTGCAGGCGGGCTCCGGCGCGCAGAAGGTGTTCACCACCGTGGGCGCCGAGCAGGAGTACTTCCTGGTCGACGAGGCGTACTACTTCGAGCGCCCCGACCTCATCAACACGGGCCGGACGCTGTTCGGCGCCAAGCCGCCCAAGGGCCACGAGCTCGACGACCACTACTTCGGCTCGATCCCGGAGCGGGTGCTCGCCTACATGCTCGAGGCCGAGCGCGAGCTCGCCAAGCTCGGCGTGCCGATCAAGACGCGCCACAACGAGGTCGCGCCGGCCCAGTACGAGATCGCGCCGGTCTTCGAGAACTCGAACGTCGGCGCCGACCACCAGCAGCTGACGATGCAGATCCTGCAGAACGTCGCGCGCCGCTACGGACTGGTCTGCCTGCTGCACGAGAAGCCGTTCGCCGGCGTCAACGGCTCGGGCAAGCACAACAACTGGTCCATGGGCACCGACACGGGCGCGAACCTGCTCGAGCCCGGCGAAACGCCGCACGAGAACCTCCAGTTCCTCTTCTTCTGCGCGGCGGTCATCGCGGCGGTCAACAAGCACCAGGCGCTCCTGCGCGCGTCGATCGCCTCGCCGGGCCAGGACCATCGGCTCGGGGCCAACGAGGCGCCGCCGGCGATCATCTCGATCTTCCTGGGCGCCGAGCTCGAGAAGATCTTCACCGCGATCGAGAGCGGCTCCGGCGACGCCGCCACGCCGCAGGCCTACCTCGGGCTCGGGGCCTCCGTGCTCCCCCGCCTGCCGAAGGACTCCGGCGACCGCAACCGCACCTCGCCGTTCGCCTTCACGGGCAACAAGTTCGAGTTCCGGGCGCTCGGCTCGTCCATGTCGCTGTCGCTGCCCAACACGGTGCTCAACACGATCGTCGCCGAGGCGATCGACACGCTCGCCGGCCAGCTGCAGGAGCGGCTCAACGGCGGCATGGAGCTCGCCGAGGCGGTGCTCGCGATCGTCAAGGAGAGCTACGCGGCCAACAAGCAGGTCGTCTTCGGCGGCGACAACTACTCGGAGGAGTGGCACGCCGAGGCCGAGCGCCGCGGGCTGGCCAACCTCCGCACGACGCCCGACGCGCTCCCGTGGCTCGTCGACCCGCAGACCGTCGAGGTCTTCGAGCGCTACGACGTGCTCTCCGAGCGCGAGCTCGAGTCGCGCTACGAGGTCTTCGTCGAGCAGTACGTGACGAAGCTCAACATCGAGGCCGAGACCGCGGCCTCGATCGCACGCACCTCGCTGCTGCCGGCGGCGGTGAGCTACCTCGTGCAGCTCGGGGCGGCGGGCGACGGCACGGGGGTGGCGAGGATCGGCGACGAGCTCTCGGGCTACGTCGACCAGCTCGTCGACCGGCTCGAGGCGCTCGAGGTGGCCAACGTCAACCACCCCGAGGACTGCGAGGTCCTCGAGGCGGCGGCCTACGTGGCCGAGTCGGTCATCCCCGCGATGGACGCGGTCCGCGAGGTCGCCGACCGCCTCGAGCGGCTCGTGCCCGACACGCTCTGGCCGCTGCCGAAGTACTCGGAGATCCTCTTCATCAAGTAGGGGGCTCCCCGCTCGCCTCGTTGGCCGAGTGGTAATGGATCTCCACGCGGCTCGATCGTCGGGTCGGCGAAGGCGATGACGATTCTCGCGTGCCCGTCGCGAAGACGAAACTCCACCCGAGCCGAGGGTCGGTACCATCCGTCGTCCATCCGGGGAGCCTCTTCGGGCTGAGAGGGCGCATCGTGCGCCGACCCGCCGAACCTGATCCGGGTCATTCCGGCGAAGGGAGACGAGATGCCGCACCGCACCACGTTCCCGTCCGATGCTGCGTGCCGGACGCAGATGCATCTCGCTCGTCAGGGCATCATCTCGCCCGAGATGCAGCGGGTTGCCGAGCGTGAGCATCTGCCCGCCGACACCATCCGGGAGGAAGTCGCCCGAGGCCGGATGATCATCCCGGCCAACGTCAACCACAGTTCTCTCGATCCGATGGGGATCGGGTCGAGAGCGCGGGTGAAGATCAACGCGAACATCGGCAACTCGCCGACCAGCTCCTCGCTCGACGAGGAGGTCGAGAAGCTCGACCTCTCTCAGCGGTGGGGTGCCGACACGGTGATGGACCTCTCCACGGGCAAGCGGATCGATGAGACGCGCCAGGCGATCCTCGACGCGGCCACGGTGCCGATCGGGACCGTGCCGATCTACCAAGCCCTCGAAAACGTCAAGCGGGTCGAGGACCTCACTGCGGAGCTGCTGCTGGACAACATCGAGCATCAGGCGAGGCAGGGCGTGGACTACATGACGATCCACGCTGGCGTCCGCCTCGAACACCTTCCGCTCTGCCAGCACCGGACGACGGGCATCGTGTCGCGGGGTGGCGGACTGCTGGCGCGGTGGATGGTCCATCACAAGCAGGAGAACCCGCTGTACGAGCGGTTCGACGACGTGGTCGAGATCTGCCGCCGCTACGACGTATCGATCTCGCTCGGCGACGGCCTCCGTCCCGGCTCGATCGCCGACGCCTCAGACGCCGCGCAGTTCGCGGAATTGGAGACGCTCGGCGAGTTGACGCTGCGAGCGTGGGAGCGCGATGTGCAGGTCATGGTCGAGGGACCCGGCCACATCCCGCTCGACCAGTTGGAGATGAACGTCCGCAAGCAGCAGGAGATCTGCCACGAAGCGCCGTTCTACACGCTCGGGCCGCTCGTCACCGACATCGCTCCCGGCTATGACCACATCACGTCGGCCATCGGCGCGGCCGTCGTCGGCTGGCACGGCACGTCGATGCTCTGCTACGTCACCCCCAAGGAGCATCTCGGGCTGCCGGACGCCGAGGACGTGAAGCAGGGCCTCATCGCGTACCGCATCGCCGCCCATGCCGCCGACCTGGCTCGTGGCAACAAGCGGGCCGCGCAGTGGGACCGCGAGCTGTCCCAGGCGCGGTTCAGCTTCGACTGGCGGCGGCAGTTCGAGCTGTCGCTGGACCCCGACACCGCGCAGGCGATGCACGACGAGACGCTCGCCGACGACTACTTCAAGACCGCGGAGTTCTGCTCGATGTGCGGGCCGAAGTACTGCCCGATGCACAACTTCAAGGACGTCAACTGGGACGACATTCGAGCCGTTGTGGCTGACCGCAAGCGTCAGCGCGTGACCGCCTGAGAACTCCGACTGGTTCGGTGCGCGCTGCGCCACCTGGCAGCGAGGGTGGCGGCGGCAGGAATCGACAGGCGGTGGAGGGGACTCGCCGGAGCGGGGGGCGCTACCGCGCGCGGGCCGGCAGGCGCACCGTCCCGCCGATGGTGCGCCGGGTGCCGCCGGCCGCGCGGAGCACCACCGTCAGACGATGGTCGCCCGCCTTCACGCCCCGGGCGTCGAGCGCGGGGAGCCGCTCGCCCTTGCGCTCAGCGACGACGGCTCGGATGGC
>JALYMV010000407.1 GCA_030773575.1 Actinomycetota bacterium | reverse complement strand
CGCATCCTCGGCGACGGCCCGGAGCGCCCGGCGGTGCTGGCGGCGATCGCCGCGGCCGGGCTCGAGGGCACGGTCGAGGCGCCGGGGTTCGTGGGCGCCGAAGTGGTGGAGTCCGACCTCGCGCGGGCGCTGTGCATGGTCCTGCCCTCGCGCCGGGAGGGCTACGGGATGGTGGTCGTCGAGGCCTGCTCGCGCGGGACCCCGTGCGTCGTCGTCGATGGGCCGGACAACGCGGCCGTCGAGCTCATCGAGGACGGGGCCAACGGCTTCGTCGCGGCGTCGGCGAGCCCGGAGGACCTCGCGGCGGCGATCGAGCGGATCCACGCGGCCGGGCCCGCGCTGCGCGAGTCGACCGCCGCCTGGTTCGCCCGCAACGCCCGCCGGCTCTCGCTGGCCGGATCGGTCGAGCAGGTCGCCGCTGCCTATGCGGCCGTCAGCTGATATGGACGTCGGTTTGTCGCGGCCATCCGCCTAGTCCCACAGCCGCCACGGCGCCGCGCCCGACCCCCACAGCTCCTGCAGCAGGTGCAGGTCGCGCAGGGTGTCGACCGGCTGCCAGAAGCCCGCGTGGCGGAAGGCGCCGAGCTGGCCGTCGCGCGCCAGGCGCTCCATCGGCTCGCGTTCCCACACCGTCTCGTCGCTCGGGACGTACCCGCCGACGCCCGGCGAGAGCACGAAGAATCCGCCGTTGACCCACGCGCCGCCGTCCTGCGGCTTCTCGGCGAACCCGTGGATGCGGTCGCCCTCCATGTGCAGCGCACCGAAGCGCCCCGGCGGCGAGACCGCGGTGACGGTCGCCAGCCGCCCGGACTCGCGGTGGAAGGCGATCGAGGCGGCGATGTCGACGTCGGCGAGGCCGTCGCCGTAGGTCAGGCAGAAGGCGTCGTCGCCCTCGACGTACGGGAGGATCCGCTTGAGGCGGCCGCCGGTCATCGTCTCCTCGCCGGTGTCGACCAGGGTCACCCGCCAGGGCTCGGCGTGAGAGCGGTGGACCTCCATGCGATTCTGGGCCATGTCGAAGGTCACGTCGCCCATGTGGAGGTAGTAGTTGGCGAAGTACTCCTTGATGACGTAGCCCTTGTAGCCCAGGCAGATGACGAAGTCGTCGATGCCGTGGTGCGAGTAGAGCTTGAGGATGTGCCAGAGGATCGGCTTGCCGCCGATCTCGACCATGGGCTTGGGCCGGGTCGTGGTCTCCTCGCTGATGCGCGTGCCGAACCCGCCGGCCAGGATGACCGCCTTCATCGCGGCGGACGCTACCGGGGCAAGCCGGTAGCCTGCCGCTCCAGCCGTGCCGCCGCCCTCGCTCACCGGAGTGCCGAACCCCGGCTTCTGGCGCGGCCGGCGGGTGCTCGTCACGGGCCACACCGGCTTCAAGGGCGCCTGGCTGGTGCTGTGGCTGCGCCGTCTGGGCGCGGACGTGACCGGCTTCGGCCGCTCCGCGCCGACCGCGCCGTCGCTCTTCGAGTTGGCCGGATGCGCCCAGGACGTGACTTCGGTGGAGGGCGACGTGCGCTCGCTCGAGGCGGTCGAGGCCGCCGTGCGCGACGCGCGGCCCGAGGTCGTGATCCACATGGCGGCCGAGGCGATCGTCCGCCGCTCGCTGCGCGACCCGCTGACCACCTACGCCGTCAACGTGATGGGCACCGCGAACGTCCTCGACGCGATCCGGCGGAAGGGCGCCGCCGCCCGTGCCGTCGTCTGCGTCACCACGGACAAGTGCTACCTCAACCGCGAGTGGGAGTGGGCCTATCGCGAGGACGAGCCGCTGGGCGGCAAGGACCCGTACTCGAGCTCGAAGGCCTGTCAGGAGCTCGTGGCGGTCGCCTACCGCGACTCCTACCTCGCCGAGCGCGGAGTCGGCCTGGCCACCGCGCGGGCGGGCAACGTCATCGGCGGCGGCGACTGGGCCCCCGATCGCCTCGTCCCCGACCTGATGCGGGCGGCGATCGCCGGGGAGCCGCTCGCGGTCCGCAGCCCGGGCGCCGTGCGGCCGTGGCAGCACGTGCTGAGCCCCCTGAGCGGCTACCTGGTCCTGGCCGAGCGCCTGTGGGAGGACCCCGCGGCGCACGCCGCGGCGTGGAACTTCGGGCCCCTCGAGGGCGACGCGCGCCCCGTCTCCTGGGTGGTCGACCGGCTGCGCGACCGCTGGCCGGGGCCGATCGAGGTCGAGATCGCCGGGGCCGGCACCGCCGACGGGGAGGGCAAGGAGGCGATGGCCCTCAAGCTCGACTCCTCGCGGGCGCGCGCGCGGCTTGGCTGGGCTCCGGGCTGGGATCTGGCCCGCGGCCTCGACGCTACAGTCGAGTGGTACGCGGGATACCGGGACGGCGCGGATCTGCGCGCCCTCTGCGGTCGCCAGCTCGAGTCCTTCGGAGCACGCTGAGCCGCAGGGAGCGCCGGCCGGTTAGCGAACCACCTTGCGGCGGTAGTACGAGACACCGCTGCTTTTTCGCGTCTCGCGCGTTCTCAGATCTCGAACCATGTGTTCCAACCCCGTCCTCCCCCGCCCCGTCGCCGCTCCCGCCCGCTCTGCCGCGGGATCGCGCCCCGCGCCCCTGCGCGTGGCCGACCAGCCCGTCCTCGGCGTCCCGCTCGCGCTGACCGACTACGACAAGACGCTCGACTGGATCGACGCGATGGTCGCCTCCGGCTCGCGCGGCTACGTCTGCGTGGCGGCCGTCCACACCGTCATGGCCTCGCGGGAGGACCCCGAGCTGCGGGAGGCGGTCCTCGGCTCCGACCTCACCGTTCCCGACGGCCAGCCGCTCGTGTGGGCGATGAACGCCCTCGGGCATGACCTCCCGAGCCGCGTCTACGGCCCCGAGCTGATGGACCGCGCGTGCGCGCGCGCCGCGGAGACCGGACAGCGCTTCTACCTCTACGGCGGGCGCAACCAGGGCGCGCTCGTCCAGCTCGCGCTCAACCTCCGCCGCCGGCATCCCGGCCTGAAGATCGTCGGGGGCTACGCCCCGCCCTACCGCGAGCTGACGCCGGAGGAGGAGGACGCCATCGCGGCCGAGATCAACCGCTCGGGCGCCGACGTGGTGTGGGTCGGGATCGGCGTCCCCAAGCAGGAGAAGTGGATGGCGCGGATGCGCGAGCGCCTCGAGGCCCCGGTGCTCGTCGGCGTCGGCGCCGCGTTCGACTTCCACGCCGGCCTGCAGCCGCAGGCCCCGCAGTCCCTGCAGCGGCTCGGCCTCGAGTGGGCCTACCGGCTGGCGCACGAGCCGCGTCGCCTCTTCAAGCGCTACGCGCGCTACAACCCGCTCTTCGTGAGCGGGTTCGCCCGGCAATATCTGCACCACCGGCGTGCCATTCGGCGTTAGCCTGCTCTCATCCCACACACTGAGAAGACGGAGGCACGCGGCAGGATGCGCGCGGCAGTGCGACTCGGAGTGATGCTCGGTTGCCTGAGCGCTGCGTTCGCCTTCAGCGCCCCGGCGGGCGCCGATGTGGTCGACGACCACCTCGCGGCGGTCTCGCGGGGCGCCGGCGACGTGGTGGTCTTCGCCCGCGGCGCGGACGGCCAGACCTACGTGCGCGAGGGAATCGACGGCACGTGGGCCTCCCTCGGCGGGCAGGCGATGTCCGGGCCGGCAGCGAGGGTGCGCCAGGATGGCTCGCTGGACCTCTACGTCCGAGGGATGGACGAGGCGATCCACCACAAGTCCAAGCCCAAGGGCGGCGAGTGGACGGGGTGAGAGTCGCTCGGCGGCATCACGAGCACGGGCCCCGGCACCTCGGCCCGGGTGGGGACCGACACCATCGACCTCTTCGTCGGCGGCGGCGACCGGGCGCTCTACCACAAGCACTGGAACCCCCGCGACGGCTGGTCGGGCTGGACGTCGCTCGGCGGGGAGATCTTCGCCGCTCCTTCGCCCGTCTCGCGCAAGACCGGCTGGATCGACACCTACGTACGGGGCGCCGGCGACCAGATCTACAACAAGTCCTGGACGAACGGCGCGTGGACGGAATTCTCCGACGTCCAGGGCCGTACCGTCTCGGCCCCGTGGGCGATCACGCGCTCAAACGGCAACCTCGACGTCTTCGTCCGCGGCACCGACAGGGCGCTCCACCAGCGCTCGTACATCGAGGCGTCCGGCTACACCCCGTGGGGGCGGATCGACGCCCGGCCGCTGACGTCCGGGCCGGCCGCCGTGGCCGACGGCCCGAACCGGGTCCACGTCTTCGGCTATGACGGCACCGAGGTCCTCGTGAAGTCGTGGGCCGCCGATTCGGGCTGGGCGGCGTGGCGCGGCCTCGGGCCCGTGGCGGCGCCGAAGGCAGAGAGCCCCGGCGGCGGCGGCGCTG
>JALYMV010000406.1 GCA_030773575.1 Actinomycetota bacterium | reverse complement strand
CGACCGTGGCGGTCGCCGGCGCCCACGCGCTCAACGTCGGGGTCAAGCGCGTCGTCCGCCGGCAGCGGCCGATCATCGAGGCGCTGCCCGCGCTGGCGAAGACCCCCAGCACCCTCTCCTTCCCGAGCGCGCACGCTGCCTCCTCGTTCGCCGCCGCCCGCGCCTTCTCACCGCTGCTGGGCAACCGGGCGCTGTACGCAGCGGCGCTCGGCATGGGCTTCTCCCGGGTCTACCTGGGCGTGCACTATCCGTCCGACGTCGCCGCCGGCGCGCTCCTCGGCCTCACGGTCGGCGGGCTGAGCCGGCCCCGCCGGGCATGAGCCGCCCTCCGCACCCTCCGTCCAAGGGCAAGCTGGCCGACCTGGCCCGCCGCGGCCGGCTCACGCTCGAGCACCACGGGCCGCGCGAGCTCGCGCTGCGGATCGTCACCTTCCCCCTGCGCCCGACGCCGATCGGCGCCCGTCTCGGCTACGGCTCGAAGTACGGGAGCCTCGAGGCGCTCGCGCGGCGCTGGTACCGGCGCAACTGGCGCCCGGTCACCGCGGTCATCCCGTCCTACGGTGACCCGGGCCTGGCCATCCAGGCCGCCGAGAGCCTGCGGCGCACGACCCGCCGGGGCCGCCTCGACGTGGTGATCGTCGACGACGCCTCCCCTGACCCCGCCCACGCCGCGCGGCTTCACGAGCACGAGGGGGCGGAGATCGTCGTGCTCGAGGAGAACCGCGGCTTCGCGGGAGCGGTCAACGCCGGCATCGCGCGCGCCCCCGCCGACCGCGACGTGGTCGTGCTCAACTCCGACGTGATCGCCCGCCGCGCGTGGCTGCCGCGCCTCCAGCACGCCGCCTACGCGGGCCCGCGGATCGGCATCGCGGGGCCCAAGCTCGTCTATCCCGACGAGCGCATCCAGTCGGCCGGCTCCTACCGCAACCTCGACGCGCCGCAGTGGTTCGACCACCGCTACCGCTTCAAGGACTCCGCGCACCCGCCGGCCAACATCCCGCTGCCCGTGCTGGGCGCCACCGGGGCGTGCATGTACCTGCGCCGCGACATGCTCGACGAGGTCGGGCTCTTCGACGAGGCCTACGGCATGGCGTTCGAGGACATGGACCTCTGCCTGCGCGCCTGGGACGCGGGCTGGGAGACGGTCTACGCCCCGCGCTCGACGCTCGAGCACCTCGAGTCCCAGACGCGGCCGCTCGAGCCGGGCGAGCGCGAGCTCGCCTCCCAGCGGCTGTTCTGGCAGCGCTGGAAGCCGTGGTTCGACGAGCGCGACGTCCGCACGCCCGACGGAGGACTGCGGATCGTCTACGTGACCGAGGACACCGGCGTCGGCGGTGGCCACCGCGACATCTTCGAGCACATCAACCGGCTGCGCGAGCGCGGCCACGACGCGCAGCTCTACTCCCTCGGCGGGCGGCCGGACTGGTTCGAGCTCGACGGCCCGGTGCACACCTTCGAGGAGTACTCAGACCTCCAGGCGGCGCTCGAGGACGTGGACGCGATCAAGGTGGCGACGTGGTGGAACACCGGCCACAAGGTGTGGCGCGCCTCCGTGCGGCGCGGCATCCCGGTCTTCTTCGTCCAGGACGTCGAGACGTCGTACTACCCCGGCGACGAGAACATGCGCCAGCAGGTCGTGGCCTCCTACCGCCAGGAGTTCCGCTACATGACGATCTCCGGCCACAACGCCGAGGGGCTGGCGGGGCTGGGGCTGCGCTCGGCGCTCGTGCCGCCGGGGATCGACCTCGAGACCTTCCGGCCGCTGGAGGGCGTGCGGCGCCGCGACGACATGCTGCTCGCGCTCGGGCGCTCGAACCCGCTCAAGAACTTCCCGCTGACGGTGGACGCCTGGCGGGCGCTCGGGCCGGGCGGCCCGGAGCTGACCCTGTTCGGAACGGAGCCCGAGGTCGCGCCCGAGGGCCGCGTGCGCTACGTCGAGAAGCCGTCCGACGGCGGCGTCAACGCGCTCTTCAACGAGTGCACGGTCTTCCTGCAGACCTCGACGCACGAGGGCTTCTGCCTGCCGCCGCTCGAGGCGATGGCGACGGGCGCCGCCGCGGTCTGCACGGACGCCCACGGCAACCGCGACTTCTGCGTCGACGGCGGCAACTGCCTGATGCCCGAGCAGACGGTGGAGTCCGTCTCGGGGGCGCTCCGCCGCCTGCTCGCGGACCCGGCGCTGCGCGAGCGCCTCGGGCGCGCCGGGATCGAGACCGCCGCCGACTACGCGTGGGAGCGCCGGATCGACGAGCTCGAGGCGTTCTATGAGTCCATCGTCGCCGGCACCACGCTGCCGGCGCCGTAGCTCATCACTCCGGCACGAACAGCCGCGCGCTCATCTGCTTGCGCCGGGCCTCCCGCGAGCAGCTCGCCGCCTCAGTCCGGATCGAACCGGCCGGCAGCCGCCCGGGCGGCGTCGCGGAGGATGCCGAGCTTCGGGCCGGCGCCGCGGATCTTCGTCGGGATCCGGCCCTCGGGCGGATACGCCCGCGTCACCGGCACCTCGCAGGCCGGGTAGCCGAGGCGGGGGAGGCGCACCGTGAGGTAGTAGTGCAGGTTGTAGGCGGCGAAGACGTCGCGCAGCGGTGCGACGCGCGGGTCGGCGAGGGCGCGCAGGCTCCAGCCGCGCAGGCCGTTGGTGGTGTCGGTGAAGCGGTGGCGCGCGCCGAGGGAGAGCAGCGGAGCGTGCACGAGCTTGACCGCCCAGTGCCGCGAGGGCGGGGTGTTGATCGCCACGCCGCCCTCGACGTAGCGCGAGCCCTGCACGTAGTCGTGGCCCGCCCGCAGCGCCTCGAGGACCCGCAGCACTCCATCGACGCCGTCCTTGCCGTTGCCGTCGATGGTGACGAGGTGCTCATAGCCCTCCTCCATCGCCCAGTGGATGGCCATGCGCAGCTGGGCGCTGAGGGCGCCGGCCCCCCGCTTGGTCAGCACGGCGCGCACGCCGCCCGTCGCCAGACTCGCCTCGTCGAGCGACCCGTCGGCGGAGCCGCCGTCGGCGACGGCGAGGTCGGCGCGGTGGGCGTCGAGCCCGAGCGCCCCCATCCGGCCCAGCTGGCGCCGGATGCGGTCGCCCTCGTCGAGGACCGGCACGACGACCAGCGCGTCGCCGCGGCGCCCGGCGCGCTCGGCGACGTCGTAGTCCGGCACGCCCGGGACGCCGCGGACCTCAGTCACCGGCGGTTCCCAGGAC
>JALYMV010000405.1 GCA_030773575.1 Actinomycetota bacterium | reverse complement strand
GTCCGCACCGCCGCCGAGCGCTCGCTGCGTGCGCTCGGCGTCGCCCGGCTGCCGCAGGTCCGCGCCCACTTCACGCGCGACCGCTATCCGGGCCTCGAGGGGGTGATGGCGGAGCTGCACGCCGGCGGGCTGGTCGAGCCGGTGACGATCGAGGGCGTGCGCCGCGAGTGGTGGGTGCACGCCGCCGACGTCGACGCGCTGCGCTCGCTCTCCGGCGACGGCGAGCCGTGGCGCGGGCGCACCGCCCTGCTCTCCCCGTTCGACAACCTGCTGTGCGACCGCGCGCGGACCGAGCAGCTCTTCGGCTTCCACCACCGCCTGGAGATCTACGTGCCGCGCGCCAGGCGCCGCTGGGGCTACTTCGTGCTGCCGATCCTGCACTCCGACCGGCTGATCGGCCGCGCCGACCTCGCCGTCGACCGCCGCGCCGGCGTCCTGCGGGTCCATTCCATCCACGCCGAGCCCCGCGCGCCGCGGGCCGGGCGGGCGATCCGCCGCGCGCTCGACCACCTCGCCGCGTGGCAGGGCGCCGGCTCGGTCGGGTTCCCCGCTGGGCTGCCGGCCACGTGGCGTGACGCTCTGCTCGACGGCTAGGCCGCGACCAGCGGCGTCCGCCGCGCCGCAAGCCGGCGCACCACCGGCAGGGCGGTGAGCGTTCCGAGGACGACGCCGAGCTGCATGAGGAACCAGAAGGCGACGTGCGTCACCAACGGCATGTTCTCGGTGAAGTGAAGCAGCAGCATCCAGCCGCCCATGCCCACGTCGAACGCGAGGACGGTCACCGCGGCGAGCGTCGCCGCGGTGGCCAGCCGCCTGCCGGCGGCGGCCTCGAAGGCGGCCAGCAGGGCGATGGCGATGACGGCGATGACCAGGATCATCGGCCACAGGTCGATGCCGGCGATCTGCAGGCCCGAGAGGACGACGAGCGGCACTCCGACGAGGTGGGCGACGGCTGAGGCGGCGCCCCCGGCAAGGCCGCCCGCGGCCGTCATCGGCGTGCTCCTCGGGCGCCCCCAGCGCCCGTAGAGCCAGACCGCGACCGGGCCCAGGTACAACGCCGACACCGGCCACACGACGTCGAGGGTCCCGGTCGGCTGGCGATGGCGGCGTGCGAAGACGTCGCGAGCGATTGCGGCGGCACTGACGACGCCCGCGGCGACCCACACCCAGGCGACCACGGTCAGCCAGCCCGGCACGTCCATCATCATCATCGTGTCCTGTTCCATGGCCTCAGGGTGACAGAAGCCTCCGGGGGCGCCTCAGCCCGGCACGGCGAGCAGGTGCGGCCCCTCGCCGTCGGGATCCGGCCTGTTGACCGCCGGGTTGGCCGGCGCCCCCCGCATCCGCCCGCCGTCGAGCGGCCGGCAGAGCGCGAGCGCCTCCTCCGCGGTCAGCTCGCCGGACAGCCAGGCCGCCTCGGCGTCGCGGTCGGGGAGGATCACCGGCATCCGGTCGTGGAGCCGCGCGACCACCGTGTTGGGCGCCGTGGTGAGGATGCTCGTGCTCTCGATCGGCTCGCCGTCGATCCGCACCCGCGTCCACAGCCCGGCGAACGCGAACGGCTCGCCCCCGTCGACGGTGAAGAAGAACGGCTGGCGCGGCTGCTTGCGGTCCTCGGGGCGCAGCCACTCGTAGAAGCCGTCGGCGAGCACGAGGCAGCGGCCGTCCGCCCTGCCCACCAGGGTGCAGAAGGGCTGCTTGGCGCCCGCGGTCTCCGAGCGGGCGTTGATCATCCGGGCGCCCGCCCCGAGGTCCTTCGCCCAGTGCGGGATCAGTCCCCAGCGCAGCAGCCGGCCCTCTCCGCCGCCGCAGACGGCGAGGACGGTCTCGGTCGGCGCGACGTTGAAGCGCTCGAGGCCGCCCTCGGGCAGCGACGCGCCGAAGCGGTCCTCGAGCGCGGAGCGCTGCCCGGCGGTCAGGGTGAACCGGCCGCACACGGCGTCTCCTTCTCAGTTCTGGCTGGGGTCGGACGGCATCCTGGCCAGCAGCGCGTACCGGCCGCCCTTGCGCGCGAGCACGGCGCTCCACAGGCGGTCGGGATCGTCGGCGAACAGCTCGCCGGGGACGGGCGCCTCGACGATCCAGGCCTCCTCCTCGAGCTCGCCCTCGAGCTGCCCCGGGCCCCAGCCCGAGTAGCCGGCGAACACCCGCGCGCGCCGGGTCGCGGCGGCGAGCTCCGGCGTGTCGACGTCGGCGGAGACCAGGCCGACGTCGGCCACCACGATCGTCGCCGCGGCCGCACGGTCGCGGAACTCGGCCAGCACGATCAGGGCGTCGACCTGCACCGGCCCGCCGACGTAGATCAGGCTCTCCTCCCCGGCGAGCTCGGAGAGCTCGGGCACCGCCTCCCCCACCGCCGCGGGCGACGGCCGGTTGAGCACGACGCCCATCGCGCCCTCATCGGTGTGCTCCGTGATCAGGATCACCGAGCGCGCGAAGTTCGGGTCGACCAGCATGGGCGAGGCGATCAGCAGCCGGCCGCGCAGCGACTCCATGGCGGTCAGGCCGGCCGGCCGGTCGGTGCGGACTCGCCCGCGGAGCGCGCGCTCGCCCCGGCGGGGCCGCCCGGTGCGCCCTGGGCGTACCAGACCGGGATCTCGATGCCCTCGCGGTCGAAGGCCGCCTTGATGCGCTGGCGCAGCTCCCGCGAGATCGCCCACTGCTCCGACGGCCGCGTCTTGAGCACGAGGCGGATGCGGACGCCGCTCGGCCCGAGGTTCTCCACGCCCCACAGCTCCGGCTCCTCGATGACCTCGTCGTGCTCCTTCCAGACCGCGTCGGCCTCCGCCTTGATCACCGCGCTCGCGTGGTCGACGTCGGTGTCGTAGCCCACGTCGATGTCGAGCAGCGCGCGCGACCACAGCTGCGACTTGTTGCCGACCCGCCGGATCTCGCCGTTGGGCATGTGCCAGACCGTCCCGTCGACCGCGCGCAGCCGCGTCGTGCGCAGCGAGACCGCCTCCACCACGCCCGAGACCTCCTGGTCGAGGTTGACGACGTCACCGACCCCGAACTGGTCCTCGACGAGGATGAACAGACCCGACAGGAAGTCCTTGACGAGGCTCTGGGAGCCGAAGCCGAGCGCCACGCCGAGGATCCCCGCGCCCGCCAGCAGCGGCGCGAGGTCGATGCCGATCTCGCCGAGGACAAGCAGCAGCGCGACCCCCGCGATGATCACCGAGACGACGCTGCGCAGGACGGTGGCGAGCGCCTCGATGCGCTGGGTGGCGCGCAGCGAGATCTCCTCCGTCTCGAGCAGAGCGTTCGGGGTGCGGCGGCGCACGGCGCCGAGGCGCTCCTTGACCGGACCGGAGTGCAGGCCGCGCAGGCCGCGCTTGACCGCCCGGCGCGCGAGCCGGTTGACGATCAGGGCGCCGGCGACGATCGCCAGGATGGAGAGCGGCTTGCCGACGAGGAACTCGGCGGCGAGCGCCATCTCCTCCGACCTCGTGGCCTGGAGGGTCTCGCGGCAAGCCCACCCGGCGCTTTCACCGCAGGCGTCCTCGACGTCGGCCTGGGAGACGGCGGCGAGGACGCTGAAAGGATCGGGCCCGGCCATGCGAGCCAGGGTATTGCGCCTACCCCTGGCGCTGCAGCGCCGGCGGGATGGGTGTCTGGGGGCTCAGCGTCCCGGCCTCCCACTTGAAGCGCACGCGGACGCTCTCGCCCGTGTCGAGCCCGTAGCGGAGGGTCACCGTGTTGTTCGTCTGGGCGACGATCCGGAGCTCGTCGCTGGGCTCGGTCGCGTCCGTGCCGATGAACTCGCCGCCGATGAAGAAGAACGCCCGCCGGCCCTCGGCGGCCCCCGCCGCCACGGCGTCCCCGGTCGCCTCGCCGAGCAGGACCCGCAGGTTCTGGTCGGGGTCGTACGCCTTCAGGCTGACCGGCTCATAGCCCTGCTGGCGCACCTGCTCGGCGGCCGCCCGGCGCTCCGCGCGCTCCTCGGGCGTGAGCGGTACGGGGGTCGGCGTGGGCGTCGGCGTGGGGCTCGGGGTCCGCGTGGGAGCGGCGG
>JALYMV010000404.1 GCA_030773575.1 Actinomycetota bacterium | reverse complement strand
CGGATGACCAGGACCTGCTCCGGCCCCTCGCCCGGGGTGGGGCGCAGGACGTAGCGGCCGTCCCCCGGCCCGAGGGGGCCGGGGAACTCCCACTGCACGAAGCGGAACAGGCGCTGCGGCTACTCGCCGCGGTGCGCGTGCGAGGCGCGCTTCTTGACCTTGAGCGAGTACTGCGAGGGCTTGGTGCGGACCGTCGGGTTGTCGATCGAACCGAGGCGATCGATCAGCTTAATCCACTGCTTGGGCTTGAGCGCCGCGTTGACCTGCTTGGCCAGCTTGGCGTTCGTCCCGTACATCGGCTGCCACCCCACGTGGATGTGGTCGTCGTGGTCGCCCATCGCGTAGGTGTTGTCCGTGTCCTTGAACTTCATCAGGGAGATGATCTGGTCGGGCTTCATCGTCCCCTGGAGGGTCAGCAGGCGCTGGACGGTGATCTCGGTGACCGAGCCCTTGCCCTGGTTGCCGATGATGGGGATCCCGTTGACCTTGGCGATGTCGACCGCGTTGCCCGAGGAGTGGTGGGAGACGTTGCCCGACGCCGTGAGGTAGCTGTGGCCGCACCTGAGGCTGGTGACCGTCGGCTTGAGGCCGGAGGCCGCCAGGAACTCGAGCGTCGCGAGGACGCGGCGGTCGATCTGGCTCGTCTCGATGTCGCGGCGGCCGCACTCGTAGAGCTCGATCCGCGGGTTGTTGATGACCCGCTGGGCCAGCGCGTCCTTGCTCATGAGCAGGATCTGGCCGATCGAGGGGTTGACGGCGTCGCGGCCGAAGAACGGGTTCTTGCCGGCGGCGCGGTAGATCGCCGTCGACTCGAGCAGCTTCCAGCCGTCGAGGATCGGCTTCGGGTCGATGCGCGGCGCGCCGCGACCGGCCGGGCGCGTCTCGAAGAGCACATGCGGGGCCATGCCGCGCCGGGTGTTGGCGCCGATGCGGCCGAGGATCGTGCCCGCGGCGACCTTCGAGCCGACCTTGAGGGTCTTGAGCTGGACGTCCTTGCGATCGAGGCCGAACAGGCGCGAGAGGCCCTCGACGGTGGTGACGCCCGGAACGTCGCCGCCGGCCTCGAACACCTGCTGGGCGCCGCCGGCGTCCTGCGCGTCCGGGCGCATGGGGTTGGCGAACAGGCGCTCCTTCGCGGCCTCGACGACGTCGCTGGCCGGGGTCTGCGGCGCCGACGGGGCGGGCGCGGCGCCTGCCGAGGAGCGGCGGGCCGAGAGCCGCTCCTTGCCCGGGACGGCACGCGCGGCGGCCTTCTTGCCGGCGCTCGCGGCCTTCGTCGGCTTCGGGTCGGCCTTCGGGAGCTCGAGCTCCTTGGCGACCTGCGCCGGCGTGACCTTGGTCGGCTTCGGAGCCGGGTAGCGCTCGGCGACCTTGCCCAGGTGCGCGTAGGTGAAGGTGTTGCCGTAGACGTCCTGGAGCTGGAGGAAGCGGCCCAGGCGCTTCGTGCTGCCGATGCGGATGACCTTGCCGTCGTTGGCGGCGATGACCGGGGCGCCGCGGCGCGCGTAGATGTTGATCCCGCGGCGGGCGTCCTCTGACTCGACGAGGTAGGCCGCGTTCTGGCCGCGCTTGCGGCGCTTGGTCATCTCGCGCTCGGAGAGGTCGTCGGCGTAGGTGGCCTTCGCGTAGACGGGAAAGCGACCCTGGGTGAGGCCGGTGAGCGACC
Organism: Actinomycetota bacterium; assembly: GCA_030773575.1. Classification (GTDB taxonomy): domain Bacteria; phylum Actinomycetota; class Thermoleophilia; order Solirubrobacterales; family Solirubrobacteraceae; genus JACCYI01. Next base: position 1,873 of record JALYMV010000404.1, on the reverse strand, counting down.
CGACCAGGTCCGCGGGCAGCCCGCCGATGAGGCGCGCGCGCATCAGGACCATGTCGACGTACCAGTCGGCGTGGTTGTAGGCGAAGACGGCCTTGGAGACGTCCTTCTCGGCGCCCGCGGCGCGCAGGTAGCGCGCGGCGGCGAAGATCGCGTCGACCGGGTTGTACGGGTCCTTGACGCCGTCGCGGTTGGCGTCGACGCCGTACATCTTCCAGGTGGCCGGCATGAACTGCATCCACCCGAGGGCGCCGGCGGAGGAGACGTTGAGGTTGCGGCCGTAGTCCGTCTCGACCTCGTTGATCGCCGCCAGCAGCTCCCAGCGCACGCCGTACTGGATGCCGGCGGCCTGGTAGATCGGGAGCAGGAAGGGCGGGATCCGGAACTTCTCGATGAAGAAGTTCGGGACGCCGATCGGGGCGGCGCCGGGCGTGGCGAGCGAGAAGCTCGGGTTGTTGAGGGTCGGCGTACCGTCCGTCAGGCGCCCCTCGTTGTCGCGGTCGACCTTGGCTCGCGAGCCGCGGCGCGTGCCGTCCGCGGAGACGAGGGGGTCGACGACACCCTCAAGCACCACTTGAGCGTTTGCCTTGCCACCGCGGCGACGGGTGGAGCCGCGGCCCTTCGAGCCGGCGCGACCGGCGCCCGGGCGAGCCGTCTCCTGCCTGCTCGCGCCGCCGGGGCTGGCGGACGGCTCGCTCGAGCCGTCACCGCTGGGGGCGCCGCTGGGAGCGGGAGCGGGGGCCTGCGTGGGGGCGGGGGAGGGATCGGCGGTCGGCGTGGGGGCGGGACCGGAGTCCTCGACGCTCACGATCGGCGTGGAGATGCCGGGGATCTGGATCTGGTCGAGCGGAGTGCCGGGCGGCACGTCGACCGTGACCGTGACCTGCTGGCCACCGAGCAGCGTGACGGTGAGCGTCCGCAGCTCCGCGGAGGCAGGCATGACCAGCGCGGCCATCCCGGCCGTGCAGGCGCCGGCCGTGGCGGCCAGTGTGAGCAGCTTGCGTCGATTCATCCGTTTAGCCCGTTTCCTCCCGCAGGGGTCGGCCTGCCCCGACCCAGTGGACGGGCGTGGACGGTACTGGTCGGTAAGGAGCCATGCAATCTAGAACGGTTAACGCTGCGTTGCGCCGGTGGTCAGCCCGTTCCCCCGTTCGTGCGCGCACATGTTCGGGAGGCGACGGAGCGGGACCTCTGCGCGCTCCTTCCCCGCGCGCGCCCTTCTTAGACGATCCTGCCGGCGATCCCTTTTCAGCTCACCCTTAGGTCGAGCCTTTGAGTCTGTCGTCGGCGGTTGGCGGTGCGCTACGTTGCGGCCATGGACGACGACGCCGCCGGGGACAGCTTCCGCGACCGCATCGCCCGCCAGGGCGAGGATGCGCTGGGCAAGATCGCCCAGGACCTGCTCGAGAACCCGCTCGTGAGCTCGACGATCTCGAGGGCCTTCGAGGCGCGCGAGCGCGCCGTGCAGGCCCAGGAGGCGGCGATGGGCGCCCTCAACCTCCCCTCGGCGGCCGACATCGAGCGCCTCACCCGCCGGCTGCGATCCGTCTCGCAGCGGCTCGAGGGCATCGAGGACGGCGTCGACCGCCTCGACCAGCGCTTCGAGGCCCTCTCCCGGTCGGCCTCACGCGCCGGTGCCGACGAGCGCCTGGCCGCGATCGAGACGCAGCTCTCCAAGCTCGGCTCCGAGCTCACCGCCCTCGGCGCGGCGCTCGATGCGCGGCCCGTCCCTGTGCCCCGCGAGCAGGAGCGCCTCGAGGTCGACGAGCCGGCGCCCGCCAGGAAGCCTCGCGCCGCCTCGCGCAAGCCCGCCAGGAAGTAGCCGGCCCTCAGGCCAGCGCGGCGGCGCCGACGCGGCCGAGCTCCTGCTCGGCGG
>JALYMV010000403.1 GCA_030773575.1 Actinomycetota bacterium | reverse complement strand
GGGCGCCATCGGCGCCCCGTCGGAGGTGGTGCTAGGCCGCTTCGCGGAGGGCCAGCAGCTCGGGCCGCTGGCTCAGGCGCTTGAGCGCCCGCTCCTCGATCTGTCGCGCCCGCTCGGTCGAGACGCCGAGGCGCTTGCCGGCCTGCGACAGCGTCTGCGGCTCGGTGTCGCCCGCGCCGAAGCGCATCTCGATGACGTCGCGCTCGGGCTCGGGCAGCTCGGCGATCGCCGTCTGGAGCGCCTCGGACTGGAAGGCCACCTGGACCTCCTCGTCGACCGAGGGCGTCTCGATCGCCAGCAGGTCGCCGAGGGACGTGTCGCCGTCCTCGCCCACGGGCTTGTCGAGCGACGCGATCGCGCGCTCGGCCTTGCGGATCTCGATGACCTCCTCGAGCGGCAGCTCGGCGGCCAGGGCGATCTCCTCGTTGCTCGGCTCGTGGCCGAGCTTCGTGGCGAGCTCGCGCTCGACGCGGCCGACCTTGCGGGCGCGCTGGGCGACGTGCACGGGGAGGCGGATCGTCCGGGAGGTGTTCTCCAGGCCGCGCTGGATCGCCTGGCGGATCCAGAGGGTCGCGTACGTGGAGAAGCGGAAGCCCTTGCGCCAGTCGAACTTCTCGACCGCGCGGATCAGGCCCAGCATGCCCTCCTGGATGAGGTCTCCGAGCGCCAGTCCCTGGCCCTGGTAGCGACGCGCGATGGAGACCACGAGCCGCAGGTTGGAGTTGATCATCCGATCCTTGGCCGCCAGGTCGCCGCGCTCGATGCGCTTGGCGAGCTCGATCTCCTCGACGGGGCGCAGCAGCGGGTAGCGGCCGGCCTCGCGGAGCAGGAGCTGAAGGGAGTCGAGGGTGGTGTCGGCCTCGGCCTCCGCATCACGCCGGGGGCGCGGGATATCGGTGAGGGAGTTCGTTTTGGGGTCCTTTCGCAACACGAGTCAAAGCCAATCTCTGTAGTCGGAATTATAGTTCCCGAATCCGGTGCTGACGCAACCACCCGGGTGAGAGGCGCCGGGGAGCGACACCCTCGCCGCGGCCCCGGAGAGGAGGGGCGCGGACGGTGCTTCGCCCATATAGACACCAGAGGAGCGGAGAAGTCTCACCCCCGCTTCCCAGAAGTCCGCCGGGCGATTCCTACACTCTTACGTTTCGCGCCCGCGAAAGGTTCGCCTTTTTGCGCTACGTGCGCTGCAGGAAATCCGTCATGGACTCGGCGATCCAGTCGACCATGGGCGCCGAGAGCTGCTGGTGGCAGCCGACCCATAGGGCGGACTCGGTGATCCGGTCGGCTTCCGGGAGCGGCCCGGCCGCCCGGTGCGAGAGGCCCGCAAAGCCCGGCTGGAGCGTCAGGTTTCCCGCCAGGAGCAGGCGGGAGTCGACCTTACGGGCGAGCAGGTGCAGCTGCAGCGCCCGGCGGCGCCGCGCGTCGCCGTCGCGCAGGACGAGCGGGAAGCCGAACCAGACGGGCTCGGCGGACGGCAGGCTGCGCGGCAGCACGAGCCGGTCCTCGAGCGGCGCCAGCGCGGCGAGCAGCCGCGCGAAGTTGGCCTCCCGCCGCTCGGCGAAGGCCGGCAGCCGGTCGGCCTGGGCAAGCCCCAGCGCGGCCTGGAGGTCGGTGACCTTGAGGTTGTAGCCCACGTGGGAGAAGACGTACTTGTGGTCATAGCCCTCGGGCAGCGCGCCGAAGCGGCCCTCGAAGCGCCGGCCGCAGACGTCGTCGACCCCGGGCGGGCACCAGCAGTCGCGCCCCCACTCGCGCAGGGAGCCGACGGCCCGCGCCCACGTCCCGTCGGAGGTCCCGACGGCGCCGCCCTCCCCCGTCGTCATGTGGTGGGCGGGATAGAACGAGTAGGTCGCCGCCTGCCCGAAGGTGCCGGCGAGCCGCCCGCCCACCTTCGAGCCCAGCGCGTCGCAGCAGTCCTCGAGCAGGACGAGCCCGCGCTCGGCGCACAGCGCCTCGACCTTCGGGCCGTCGAACGGGTTGCCGAGCGTGTGGGCCAGCAGGATCCCCCGGGTGCGCGGGCCGACCGCGGCGGCGATCGCCTCGGCCGACGGATTTCCCGTGTCGATCTCCACGTCGACGTAGACCGGGACGAGGCCGTGCTGGTAGAGCGGGGCGACCGTCGTCGGGAAGCCGACCGCCGCCGTGATCACCTCGTCGCCGGGGCGCAGCGGACGCTCGTGCAGGTGCGAGCGCGCCGCCGCCACCGCGAGGAGGTTGGCCTGCGAGCCCGAGCCGACCAGGGCGACGTGGGGGCGGCCCGTCACCTCGGCCAGCCGGGCGCGGAATGCGTCCGCGAAGCGCCCCTCGGTCAGCCAGCCGTCGAGCGCCGCGTCGACGAGCGCCCGCAGCTCCGGCGCGCCGATCACCTTCCCGGAGACGGGGACGGGCGTCTCGCCGGCGACGAACGGGCGCTCGGCCTCGAACGCCGCGCGGGCGTAGCGCTCGGCCGCGGCGAGGGCCTCGGCGCGCAGCGCGTCGAGCTCGCCGGCATCCGTCATGGCCAGAGCCTAGGGCGCCGTGATACGACACTCGGCGTGACCGCGACCGAGTCATCCACCCGACGCGTCGTCCTGCGCCCGCTGCGCGCCGCCGACCGGGACGAGCTGCTGACCCTCATCCGCGAGAGCCGCGACCTGCACCGGCCCTGGGCCTACCCGCCCGAGCGCCCCGACCAGTTCGACGACTTCTACGCGCGGGCCCGCCGCGACGACATCGAGACGCTGCTGGCCTGCCGGTCGCAGGACGGTGCGATCGCCGGGGTCTTCAACATCTCCCAGATCGTCCGCGGGGCGTTCCAGTCGGCGTTCCTCGGCTACTACGCGCACTCCCGGCACGCGGGCCAGGGCTACATGCGGGAGGGGCTCGGGCTCGTCCTCGCCCACGCGTTCGGCCCGCTGCGCCTCCATCGCATCGAGGCCAACATCCAGCCGGGCAACGCGGCGTCGATCGCGCTGGCCAAGAGCGCCGGATTCCGCCTGGAGGGCTTCTCACCGCGCTACCTGCTCGTCGGCGGCCAGTGGCGCGACCACGAGCGCTACGCGATCACGGCCGACGAGCTTCAGAACAGCCCGAGCTGATCCGCGGGCGGGGGCGGCGGCTCGTCCGTGCGCGGCGCCACGTCCTGCTCGACCTCCGCGTCGCCGGCCAGCTCGGGCTCGGGCACCGCCGCCGTCTCCTCCTCGGCACGCTCGGGCTGGGGCGGCGGGTCCATGGCCAGCAGCTCTGGGAGGCCGGCGAAGTCTGTGCGCAGCGTGTCGAGCAGCGAGCGCGTATAGAGCGCGGCGGCGGGGTGGTAGATCGGGTAGAGCCGCACCGCCCGCGGGCCGATCGTCCGCACCTCGGCCTTGCCGTGGAGCTTGGTGATCCCCGTCGCGTCGGCGCGCAGCAGCTTGGTCGAGAAGTTCCCGAGCGTGCAGACCACCCGCGGCTGAATGAGCTCGAGCTGCCGGAACAGGTAATCCTGGCAGTTGTCGATCTCCTGGGGAAGCGGGTCGCGGTTCTGGGGAGGTCTGCACTTCAGAACGTTCGCGATGAAGACGTCCGAGCGCTCGAGCCCGATCTCTCCCAGCAGCTGGTCGAGCAGCTTGCCGGCCGCGCCGACGAACGGGACGCCGCGCTCGTCCTCCTTCGCGCCGGGCGCCTCGCCGACGAACATGAGGTCGGCGTCGGCGTTGCCCGCTCCGAAGACCACGGAACGCCGCGTCGCCGCGAGCTGCGGGCACTTCGTGCACACGGACGCCTGCGCCCAGACCGCCTTCAGCGCTTCCCGCCGCTCCACCGCCGTCCCGGACGCCACGCGGCCACCATACCCGCAGCCCGCGACGCTCCGGAACCTGGAAGAATTGCGCGGCGTGGCGGGGGTGCACGACTCGACAGAGCTATCGACGCTTGCGCGCCTGCACGTGGGGCTGCTCGAGGTGGCAACGATCGTCACCTCGTCGGAGGAGGACCTCCCGCACCTGCTCGACGCCATCGCGCGGACGATCTCCCAATCGCTCGGCTGGCGGACCGTGGTGGTCAACTCCTACCGGCCGGCGTGGCACGACCTCGAGGTGATGACGGTCCACGGGTGCGAGCGGGCGCGCGCCGCCCTGCTCGGCAACGTCACCGCCTGGCACACCTGGGAGCCGCTGCTGTCGGACCGCTACCTGACGCGGGGGGCCTACCTCGTCCCCCACGACGAGTACGACTGGGACGCGGACGAGGCCCTCTCCTACATCCCCGAGATGCCGGTGGACGCCGACGACCCGGACGCCTGGCACCCCGAGGATGCGCTCTTCGTCCCGCTGCGCGACGCCGACGGAGAGATCCTCGGCATCCTGGCCGTCGACGAGCCCGTCTCCGGCCGCCGCCCGTCGGACGCCGAGCTCGACGCGCTCGTGGCGGTCGCCGGCCACGCGGCGATCGTCGTGCGCCATGCGCGCGAGACCGCCGACCTGCGCCGCCATCGCGCCGCGCTCGAGCACTTCCTCGACGTCTTCTCGCGCCACCGCGAGTCCGTGCCCACGCGCGAGCTGCTCGACGCGGTCGCCGACGGCATCCGCGCCACCCTCGGCTTCGAGCGGGTGGCGATCGATCTGCTCGAGGAGGGCCGCCGGGCGCCGATCGCCCGCCTGCTGCGGCCCGAGCACGAGCGCCAGGGCTGCTACCTGCTCACGGCGGAGCAGGCGGCCCAGCTCGCGCCCGAATTCGACTTCGGCCCGCCGTCGGAGCGGTCGGGGACGGGGCCGAGCGCCTGGCAGGACCACCGCCTGCTCGTCCCGCTGACCGCCTCCAGCGGCGAGGTGCTCGGGGTCATCCGCGCCGAGGACCCGGGGGACCGGCTGCTGCCGAGCACCCAGTCGCTGCAGGCGCTGCGGGTCTTCGCCGACCAGGCCGCCACGGCGCTCGAGTCGGCCGCCCGCCTGGCCGAGCTGCGCTATCTCGCCGACCACGACCCGCTCACCGCGCTCGGCAACCGCCGCGCCTTCATGCGCCACCTCGAGGCGGAGGCGGCGCGGGCCGCCCGCTACGAGGGGCACTTCACGCTCGCCCTCTGCGACGTCGATGCCTTCAAGGCGCTCAACGACCGCCACGGCCACCCGGCCGGCGACCGCGCGCTCTGCCGCGTCGCCCGGGTGCTCGAGGCCAGCATCCGGCGCTCCGACGGCGCCTACCGGATCGGCGGGGACGAGTTCGCGCTCATCCTCATCGAGGCGGGCGAGCAGGAGACGGAGGAAGTGACGGGTCGCATCGAGCAGGCGCTCGCCGGGCGCGGCGACGGCGCCGACCCGCCGCTCGGGATCTCCTTCGGCGCCGTCTTGACGCGTGGGACGGAAGACCTCGAGAGCCTGCTGCGCCGCGCCGACGACGAGATGTACGCCGCCAAGCGCCGCCGGAGCCGCTGAGTCTCGAAACGCTACGCTTGGGCCACGGCCGTCACCCCCGTCGGGACGGACCGCACACCATGAACGATCTCGGGCCCCTCGCCATCGTCGGCGCCGGCCGCCTCGGCACGGCGCTGGCCGCCGCGCTCGGCGGCGATCGCCCCCTCGGGAGGGGCGCGTCGGCGTCCGGGGCGGGCGTCGTCCTCCTCTGCGTCCCCGACGCCGAGATCGCCTCCGCGGCCGCCGCGGTCGAGCCCGCCGAGGGCCGGCTGGTCGGCCACTGCTCGGGCGCGACGGGGCTCGGCGTGCTCGCCCCGCACGAGGGCTTCTCGCTGCACCCGCTGATGACGGTCCCCGGCGGCGCGGGCGGTGACGTCCTCGCCGGCGCCGGCTGCGCGG
>JALYMV010000402.1 GCA_030773575.1 Actinomycetota bacterium | reverse complement strand
GCCCCGTGGAGGGGCCGAAGTACAGGTTCGGCCCCGCGGGGGACGCGAACGACGGAGACCGCCGGCGGCGGCGGGAGCGGCTGCCGTTCGACGGCGGCCGCCGCGGTCCTCCTCCCTCGCTCACCAGCCGGGGTTGACGGTCGCCGCGCCTACCGCCGCCCGCGCCGCTTGCGCTTGCGCGGCTGCGGCTTCGCGCGCACGGCCACCTCGCGCGAGAGCGCGGTGTCCCCGCCCGGCTGCGCGTACGCCACCCGCACGCGGCCCGAGCTGCGCAGCCGGAAGCTGGTCGTGAAGTAGCCGCGGGGGTTGGTCGTGCGGACCTGGCGGACGGTCCGCCACTCCGCCGAGCGGCCGCTGCGCAGCTGGAGGACCGCGCCGGCCGGCCGGCCGTTTGGCGCGCTGCGCAGCATCCCCCACACCCGCAGCGCGGCCCCGCGGCGCACGGTGGGGCGCGCGACCCAGACGGGGAGCCGGTAGGCGTCCAGCGCGGGTTTGGCCTGCCCCGAGAAGGTGCGCAGGCCGCTCTGGAAGGTCGTTCCGATCGGGTCGCCGTCGTCGAAGAGGAGGAACTGGGCGAGGGTCTGGACGCGCGCGTCGCGCCACGCGAGGTACTCCGACTCGTTGAGGTAGGCCGCCTGGCGGGCGTAGGGGACGCCGGAGAGCTCGTCGGGGGGGTCGGTCTGGTAGCCGTACTCCGTCAGGTGCAGCGGCAGCCGGCGGGCGACCCCGTAGAGGCTGAACGCGGCGTCGAGCGTCTTCGTGAGCCGGCCGAGCGAGGAGAGCGTCACGAAGTCGGGGTCGGACTGGCGGGTGCTCGGGTCGAGCAGGAGCTCGTAGGGGTGATGGGCGAACCCGGTGGCGTCGAAGAGGCCCGGGTGGCGGGCGCGGAACCGGTCGGGCGGATCGCAGGCCAGGTCGGCGGCGAGCCGGCCGGTGAGCGGGCGGCCCTGCGCGTCGATGCAGTAGAGCCCGCGGACGAACACGAGCGCCTTCATCCGCCGCTTGACGCCCCGTGAGGCGTCGCCCTTGGGCGCCGTCTCGCCGATCAGGATCGTGTCGCGGCCGTGGCCCGTGGCGTGCAGGGCGCCGTAGGCGGCGTCGAGCAGCCCCCGGTAGAGCCGCGGCGCGGCGTCGGCGAAGCGCCCGCCGCCCGCGTCGGCGAACTGCGGCGTCAGCCAACCGGACTGGTTGGGCTCGTTCCAGATCGACCAGTGGCTCACGCGCGTGCGGCCGGCCGCGCCGTCGAAGCGGCGCCCGGCGGCGGCGGCGAAGGCGCCGAACTCCTGTGGCGAGGGCTCGAAGGTCTCCGCGACGTCCTCGCGCGGCGGCCTGCCCGTCGCCCACAGCGGCGCGGGCGCCGTGAGGTTGAAGGAGACGTCCATGCCCCGGGCGCGCGCCTCGCGGGTGACCACCTCGTAGCGGTCCCAGGCGCCGGGCGGATAGGCGTCGGGGTCGGCGGCGTCGAAGCGCGGCCTCGCCCGGCTCCTGGGGTTCGGCGCGACGGCCGCCCACACCACGGTGATCCGCAGCCGGTCGACGCCGAGCGAGGCCAGCTCGTCGAGCGTCGCGCGGACCCGCTCGGGCGGCGCGTAGATGAGCCGGTTGTCGTCCTGGAAGGTCGACTCCTGGGTGCTCGAGCCGGCGGCCGGTGCGGCGGTGACCGCGAGGGCGGCGAGCAGCGTGGCGAGCGCCAGGAGGGGTGGGCGTCGGGTCATCCGGGCGGCGGTGGCGGGGAAGGCGGCGGGGGCGGAGGCGGAGGCGGGGGATTGAGCTGGCGGTTGAGGAGCACGAACGCCGTCTCGATCTCCCGCGACTCGGGATCGAGATAGTAGGCGGCCCGCAGGGGTGCCAGCCCCCGCTTGGGCTGGTTCAGGGCCAGCACGCGGTGCTCGCCGAGGCGGCGCCAGGTCTCCGAGTTGGCCGGCTGGAGCTCGACGGCGCGCTCGAGCTCGCGCTCGGCGTCGCGGGCGCGGCCCGTCTGCGTGAGGATCGCCGAGAGCTCGAAGAGCGGGTCGACCGAGAGCCGGTTGCGCTCGACCGCGATGCGCGCGATGTCGACCGCCGGCCGGGCCTGCCCCCGCTCCAGGCGCTCGTAGGCGACGTCGGTGGCCTTCGCCGAGCGCAGCGGCTGGAAGGCGGCCCAGGCGGCCGCGACGCCCGTCGCGAGCACGAGCGCGGCGCCAAGGGCGGAGAGCCGGAG
>JALYMV010000401.1 GCA_030773575.1 Actinomycetota bacterium | reverse complement strand
GCGCTGCGCGGCGCCGAGGCCGAGGGCGGCGACGTGCGCGGGCGCCAGTCGGCGGCGCTGCTCGTCGTCCCGGCTCACGGCGAGGCGTGGGGCTGGAGCGTCGACCTCCGCGTCGAGGACCATCCCGAGCCGCTCGACGAGCTCACCCGGCTGCTCGGCCTGCAGCGCGCCTACGCGCTGGCCACCGAGGCCGACGAGCTCATGGGCGAGGGGCGGCTGCGGGAGGCGGGCGACGGCTACCGCCGCGCCGCCGAGCTCGCGCCGGACTCGCACGAGTTGCTGTTCTGGTCCGGGCTCGCGGTCGCCCACGGCAGCGACGTCGAGGCCGGCGCGGCGATCGTCGCCCGTGCCGCCGGGATCCATCCGGGCTGGCGCGACCTCCTCGGCCGCCTCAGCCCCGAGTTCGCGCCCGCCGGCGCTCGAGTCCGGCGGGCGCTCGGGTGGGACTAGCCGCTCCCGCTCAGCAGATCACCTGGATGTAGAACGGCGTCGGCCCCGCGTTGTCGGGGAAGTCGACCCGGAACGCGTTGGCGCCCGCGCCGGTCAGCGGCACGGTCGACGCGTTCGGCTTGTCGGCGTTGTCGTCGCCGACCGGGTTGACGTTCGCCGAGCAGCGGGTGACGTCGCGGTCGAACGTCACGTCGCAGGCGTTGATGTTCGGCCGGTAGACGACGCCGATCGCCCCGCGCTGGATGTTGTCGACGAAGCCGGTTCCGGCCGCGTTGACGCGCGCGAACTTGAAGTCGCCCGCCGCGGCGAGCGACGCGCCGTCGCGCCCGTCGACCTGGTCGGCGTTGAGCCCGGTCGCCACGCCGGTGGCGTTCGTGGTGAACGGCGCGCCCGGAGGCGTCGCCTGTCTCGATGCGCCCGGTCTCGTTGCCCTAGCGCTCGCCCGGCATCTTCGCCGGGTTCATCGAGACGGGGACGCTGAGGTCGAGCGCCGTCCGGATGATGCGGTTCTGCTCGAGCGTGTGGGCGGCCGGGTAGCCCTCGCCCGGCGAGGCGCGCTCGGGGCGCCCGACGTAGCCGAACTCGAGCGTGTCGGGGAGGATGTGCATGAGGCGCGGGGACATGTGCGCGCGGGCGCCCATGTTGCGCGGCTCCTCCTGCACCCAGACGACCTCGCGCAGGTTCGGGTAGCGCTGGATCTCCTCCGCGATCTGCTCCTGCGGGAAGGGGTAGAGCAGCTCGACACGCGAGATCGCCACGCCCTCGTTGCCCTCGCGGGTCGCGTGACCCTTGAGGTCGTAGAAGACCTTGCCGGTGCAGAGAACGAGGCGGGTGACCTTCTCCTCGTCGATCCGCGGCTCGGCGAGCACGGGGTAAAAGCGCGAGTCGCAGAGGTGCTCGATCCGCGATGTCGCCTGCGGCAGGCGCAACAGCGACTTCGGGGTCATGATCACCAGCGGGCGCTGCTTGGCGACGCGCGCCTGGCGGCGAAGCAGGTGGAAGTACTGCGCCGGCGTGGTGAGGTTTGCGACGCGGATGTTGCCCTCCGCGGCGAGGGCGAGGAAGCGCTCGAGGCGGCCGGAGGAGTGCTCGGGGCCGGAGCCCTCGTAGCCGTGGGGCAGCAGCAGCGTGAGGCGCGAGGACTGACCCCACTTGGCCAGGGCGCTCACGATGAACTGGTCGATGATGACCTGCGCCGCGTTCACGAAGTCGCCGAACTGCGCCTCCCACAGCACGAGTGCGTCGGGCGCCTCCATCGAGTAGCCGTACTCGAACCCGAGGCAGGCGATCTCCGAGAGCGGCGAGTTGTGGAGCTCCATCGGGGCGAGCGCGCCCGGCAGGCTCTGGATCGGCGAGACGCGCTGGCCGGTCTTGGCGTCGTGGAGGACGAGGTGGCGCTGGGAGAAGGTCCCGCGCTCGACGTCCTGGCCCGTGAGGCGGACCGGCGTGCCCTCGGAGAGCAGCGACGCGTAGGCGAGCGACTCGGCGTGGGCCCAGTCGATCCCGCCCTCGGCGCCCACCGCCTCGCGGCGCTTCTCGAGCTGGCGGGCGAGCTTGGGGTGGACGGTGAAGCCCTCCGGGAACTTCAGGAGCTCCTCGTTGAGCGTCCGCAGGCGCTCCGTGCTGACGGCGGTCTTGACCTCCGGGGAGGCCGTCCGGTCGAGCTCGTAGCCGCCCGTCGGCTGCTCCGCGCCCTGCTGGGCGGCGAGCTGCTCCTTGAGCTCGCGGTGGCGCCTGGCGAGGCGGTCCCAGATCTTCTGGGCCTCGGCGTCGGCCTCCTCCTTGCTGAGCACGCCCTGCTCGATGAGCTTGTCGGCGTAGAGGTCGCGGACGGGCGTCTTCTTCTTGATGATCGCCGCCATCTCGGGCTGCGTGTAGGCCGGCTCGTCGGCCTCGTTGTGGCCGAAGCGGCGGTAGCCGATCACGTCGATGAGGACGTCGTGGCCGAACTCCTGGCGGAAGGCGAAGGCCAGGCGCACGGCGCTCACGCACGCGGCGACGTCGTCGGCGTTGACGTGGATGATCGGGATGTCGTAGCCCTTGGCGAGGTCGGACGCCCAGCGGGTGGAGCGCGACTCGTCCGGGTCGGTGGTGAACCCGACCTGGTTGTTCTGGATGATGTGCAGCGTGCCGCCGACCTTGTAGCCGTCGAGCCCCTGGAGGTTGAGCGTCTCGGCCACCACGCCCTGGCCCGGGAACGCCGCGTCGCCGTGGAGGATCACCGGCATGGCGGCGTCCGTGTCGAGGTGGGCGTGCGGGCCCTGGCGGGTGGTCTGCACCGCGCGGGTCGCGCCCTGCACGACCGGGGAGACGTACTCGAGGTGCGACGGGTTGGACTCGAGCCGGACGAGGATCGAGCCGCCGTCGGGCACCTGGTAGGTGCCCTGGGCGCCGTGGTGGTACTTGACGTCGCCCGTGCCGCCCTGCGGGATCGTGGTGACGGCCTCGATGTCGGAGGCGCCCTCGAACTCGCGGAAGATCGTCTCGTACTGGCGCCCGAGGTTGTGGGCGAGCACGTTGAGCCGGCCGCGGTGCGCCATGCCGATGACCACCTCGCGCGCGCCCTGGCTGGCGGCGAGCTTGATCATCTCGTCGAGCATCGGGACCGTCATGTCGAGGCCCTCGATCGAGAACTGCTTCTGGCCCAGGTAGGCCTTGTGCATGAAGCGCTCGAGCGAGTCGACCATCGTCAGCCGCCGCAGCAGCTCGCGCTGTTCCTCGTTGGTCAGCGGCTTGCGGAACTCGCCGCTCTCGATCTTCTGGCGCAGCCATGTGCGCTGGCGGTGCGAGGAGATGTGCTCGGACTCGTAGGCGATGGTCCCGCAGTAGGTCTCACGCAGGTGCGGGAGTGCGTCGGCCAGCGTCGCGCCAGGGACGTGGATGCGCAGGACCTTGGCCGGGATCTTGGCCATCACCTCAGGCGTGAGGCCGAGGGGCTCCGGGTCCAGGGCGGGATCGCCCTCGGGCTCGGAGCCGAGCGGGTCGAGCTTGGCGGCGAGGTGGCCGTGAGTGCGGTGCGCCTTGACGAGCGACACCGCCGCCTGGACCGCCTGCAGCAGCGTCTCGTCGGGGACCGTGCCGGCGTCGGCGACCGATGCGGGCCCGCCCGCCCCGGTGTCGCGCTGGGCC
>JALYMV010000400.1 GCA_030773575.1 Actinomycetota bacterium | reverse complement strand
AGCTCGCGTCGGCGGCGCGCGAGGTCCGCTCGGCCGGCGACGCCGGCCGCGACGCGTTCTCCGAGGCCGAGGCCGCCCTGCTGGCCGGCGAGGTCGCCGAGGAGGAGACGGCCGCCGCGCGACCGGCCGGCGAGCTGACCGACGCGGAGCTCGACCGCTACTCCCGCCAGCTCGTCCTGCCCGAGTGGAGCGAGGCGGCCCAGCTCGCCCTGCGCGACGCGAGCGCCCTGGTGATCGGCGCCGGCGCCCTCGGCTCGCCCGTCGCGCTCTACCTCGCGGGCGCGGGGATCGGGCGGCTAGGGATCGCCGACTCCGACGCGGTCGAGCTCTCGAACCTCCACCGCCAGCTCCTGCACTTCACGCCCGACGTCGGCGCCCCGAAGGCCCACAGCGCCGCCAGGAAGCTCAACTTCCTCAACCCGGAGGTCGAGGTCACGCCGTACGAGGTGCGCTTCGAGGCCGCCAACGCCGCCGGCCTGCTCGCCGGCCACGACGTGGTGGTCGACTGCTCGGACTCCTTCGCGACGCGCTACGCGGTCAACGCGGCGTGCTGTGCGGCGGGCCCCGCGCTCGTCGAGGGCGGCGTCGTCGGCCTGTCCGGCCTCGTGATGTCGATCCGGCCGGGGGAGACCGCGTGCTACCGCTGCGCGTTTCCCGTACCGCCGCCCGTCGGCTCCGTCCCGACCTGCGCCCAGGCCGGGGTCCTCGGGCCGGCCGCGGGCGTGGTCGGCTCCCTGCAGGCGGTCGAGGCGCTCAAGCTGCTGACGGGCTTCGCCCCGCCGCTGACGGACGCCTTCCTGCAGGTCGAGCTCGGAGAGCCCGGCTTCACGCGCGTCGCGGTCGAGCGCCGCCCCGGCTGCCCGGACTGCGGGCTCGGTAGCCTCGGTCGGTAGAGATGCTCGGACTCGGAACCCTTGCCCGGGTCGCCGGCGAGCTGCGGCGCGACGTCGCCGCCGTCCGCGACCGCGACCCCGCCGCCCGCGGCGCCTCCTCGCCGGAGATCGTCGCGGTCTGGCCGGGCGTCCACGCCCTGCTCGCCCACCGGGTCGCGCACGTGCTCGAGTCGGCCGGCCTGCCCGTGGTCCCGCGCGCGCTCGCACACGCCGCGCGCGTGGCGACGGGGATCGAGATCCACCCGGCGGCCCGGATCGGCGACTCGCTGTTCGTCGACCACGGAACGGGCGTGGTGATCGGCGAGACGGCGCGGATCGGCGACAACGTGACGATCTACCAGGGCGTCACCCTCGGCGGGACGGGCTTCGCCACCGGCAAGCGCCATCCGACCGTCGAGGACAACGTCACGATCGGTGCGGGCGCGCAGCTGCTCGGCCCGATCACCGTCGGCCACGGGGCGAAGATCGGCGCCAACGCGGTGGTCATCCACGACGTGCCGCCCAACGCCACGGTGGTCGGCAACCCGGGCCACACCGTGCGGGTCGAGGGACGCCGCCCGGAGGGCCCCGACGCCGACTGGGTTCACCTCCCCGATCCGATCGCCGACGCGCTCAAGGCCCTGTCGCGCCGGCTGGCCGAGCTCGAGCAGACCGTCGCCGAGCTGCGCGGCGAGGAGGCCCGGCCGCCGGGCGAGGTGGTGCCGCTGCGGCCGGTCCGGGGACCCAACCCGGCGGGCGGCTAGTACCGGCCGGCACTAGGCGGTTCACCCGCCGCGGATGGGGGAAGCCGGAGCGCATGCCACGAGCCCTTCCCGCCCTCCTCGCTCTGCTTGTCCTGGCCGTCGCCGCGCCCGCAGCTCGCGCCCAGACCGCCGTCGGCGGCGAGATCGCCCGGGCCGCCGACGCGCTGCGCACCGACCCGGTCTACGTCGCGCCGGACGCCGCCCCGGGTCTCAGCGACGCCCAGGCCGCGGCGCTGCGAGAGCGGATCCGCAGCTCGGGCGCCGGGCCGATGTACGTCGCGGTCCTGTCGCCTGAGGCGGTCGACGAGGCCGGGGGCGACCCGGAGGCGGCGCTCCGCGCGCTGATCGGGGACGTCCGCCGCGACGGCTCCTACGTGCTCGTCTCCGGCCGGCGGCTGCGCACGGCCTCCAACACGGTGGAGATCTCGCGCTTCACCGACGACGCCATCGCCGCGGGCGGCGGGGACGTCAACCGGATCCTCACGGGCCTGGTCGACCGGACGGCCGAGGCGCGCCAGGGCGGCGGCCGGGGCGCCGACCGGGGCGGCGGCGGTGGCGGCGGTGCGTTCCTCGGGCTGCTCGCGCTGCTCGGCGCCGCGTTCGCCGCGATCACGTTCGCGAGCCGGCGGCGGCGCCGCAAGGCGGAGGCGGCCGAGCTCGAGGAGGTCAAGGCCAACGTCCGCGACGACCTGGTCGCACTCGGCGACGACATCCGCGCGCTCGACATCGACATGGAGCTCGACACGACGCCCCGGCCGGCCAAGGAGGCCTACGCCGCGGCGCTCGCCGCCTACGAGCGCGCCGAGACGACCTGGGAGCGCGCGCGCTCCCCGGAGGACCTCGAGCCGGTCGGCGCCGCGCTCGAGGAGGGCCGCTACGCGATGGTGACCGCCAAGGCGCTCGTCGAGGGCCGCGAGCCGCCGGCGCGCCGCCCGCCCTGCTTCTTCGACCCCCGCCACGGGCCGTCGGACCGCGACGTCGAGTGGTCGCCGCCCTTCGGCGAGCCGCGCCTGGTCCCGGCCTGCGAGGCGGACGCCCAGCGCGTCGAGCGCGGCGACGAGCCCGCCGCGCGCGAGCTCGTGGTCGGCGGCTCGCGGATGCCCTACTGGAACGCCGGCCCGGCGTACGCGCCGTTCGCGGGCGGCTACTACGGCGGCTTCGGCGGCGGCCTGTTCCCCGGCCTGCTCATGGGCTCGATGCTCGGCGGCGGCCTCGGCCTGGGGATGGGCATGGGCCTCGGCGCCGGGATGGCCTACGGCGACGACGGCGGGTTGGACGGCGGCGGCTTCGACTTCGGCGGCGGGGACTTCGGCGGTGGCGACTTCGGCGGCGGGGGCGGGGACTTCTAGCGCGACGTCGCCCAGAGGCCGAGCGCCAGCGATGGCCGGCCGGGTGACATCGCCGAGAGGCCGAGCGCCGGCGATGGCCGGCCGGGTGACGTCGCCCAGAGGCCGAGCGCCGGCGATGGCCGGCCGGGTGACGTCGTCCAGAGGCCGAGCGCCAGCGATGGCCGGCCGGGCGAAACGCTAATACGCCGTCGTCCGCGCCCGGTGGCGCGGGATCGCCTTGTAGCGGGCGCCCGCGCCGCGGTTCCACAGCGCGTCGTCGACCGCCGCGGCGGTGGTCGACCCGCGTGCTGCGACCAGCAGCTCGACGCCGTGCACGGAGCACGCCCGCAGCTCGACCTCCTCGGGGGAGCCCTGCTCGAGCAGCTCGCCACGCTCGATCCGCGCGGCGAGCCCCGGGTCGACCGCCAGCACGCCATCGACGCGCAGGACGTGCGGCACGAGGTTGTCGGCGAACAGCGTGAGGGCGCCCAGGTCGCCCGCGGGCGCGATGCCCTCGCGGTCGAGGTCGGCGGCGGCGATCGGCGCGCGCTTGAAGAAGGGGACGGGCTCGCCGGAGTGCTCGGAGACGTCGCGCCACCCGGGCCAGCCCGCCAGGTCTCGGCGAGCGCGACCGCCGAGCCGCCCCCGCTGCGGGCGAGTGCGAGGAAGGAGCCCCCGTGCCCGCCGGCGACCCGCTCGCCGAGCTCGCGCAGCGCGGCGGCGAACAGTCCCATCAGCTCGTGATCCGGCTCCTGGCGGAAGGTCGCGGCCACCTCGCCCGTCCCGATCGCGGCGAGCTCCTCCGCGTGCCAGGGCCCGCGGGCCCGGAGGCCCGCCTCGACCGTCCGGAAGCCGGAGAGGCCGGGCGGCTTGCGCAGCGTCGGGAACCAGCCCGAGCCGAAGTTGATCGCGTTGAGGATGAGGGAATAGGCGGCGGCGCGCTCGAGCTCGGTTTCGGAGCGGTCGGGCGCCGCGGCCGGCGAGGCGGCGGGCAGCGTCGTCGCATACGGCGCGATCGCCGCCGCCTCGATCCGCACGAAGCGGGCGCGGGCGGCGACGCGGGCGCACGCGCGGCGTACGTCGTCGGGGAGGCTCATGAGACGGTTGATAGCTCGCGCGCGCCCGGCGCCCGCACCCGCCTGAGCCGTCGGCGGCGGGCGATACCGTTGGCGGCCATGCCCGGGGCCCCAGCACGCGACGTCGAAGGCCTCCTCGCTGGGCTCAACGAGCCGCAGCGCGACGCGGTCACCCACGGCGAGGGGCCGCTGCTCATCCTCGCCGGCGCAGGGTCGGGGAAGACCCGCGTGCTCACCCACCGGATCGCCCACCTGCTGGCGACCGGGCAGGCTCGCGCGGACGAGATCCTGGCGATCACCTTCACCAACAAGGCCGCCCAGGAGATGCGCGACCGCGTCGAGCTGCTCGTCGGCCGCGCGACCCGCGCGATGTGGGTGATGACCTTCCACTCCGCGTGCGCGCGGATGCTGCGCGCCGACGCCCACCGGCTCGGCTACACGCGCCAGTTCACGATCTACGACGCCCAGGATCAGCGCCGGCTGCTCAAGCGGTGCCTCGACGACCTCGACATCGATGCCAAGCGCTTCACGCCGCGCGCGATGCAGGCGCAGATCTCCGACGCCAAGAACAAGCTGCGCTCCGCCGAGGACTACCGCCAGCTCGTCGGCTCCTACTTCGAGCAGACGGTCGCCGACGTCTACGAGGAGTACGAGCGCCAGCTCCATCGGATGAACGCGATGGACTTCGACGACCTCCTCGTCCGGGCCGTCAACGTGCTCGAGCTCTTCCAGGAGGTCCGCGACCGCTACGCCGCCGCCTTCCGCTGGATCCTCGTCGACGAGTACCAGGACACCAACCACGCGCAGTACCGCTGGCTGCAGCTGCTCGCCAGCGAACACCGAAACCTGGCGGTGGTCGGGGACGACGACCAGTGCCTGGCTGAGGGGACGCCGGTGACGATGGGCGACGGCTCGGTCCGGCCGATCGAGGAGGTGCGCGCGGGGGACGAGGTGCTCTCCAACCACGGCAGCGGCGACTTCCGGCCGGCGCGGGTCCTCCGGACCCACCGGTCGACGCGCCGGATCGGCGTCGCGATCACCACCGCCGGCGGCCGCCGCATCGTCTCCACGCCGGACCACATGCACTTCGCCGGCTTCCGGCCCGGCCTGACGCCGCAGATGCACATGACGTACCTGATGCGCCGCGGGGACCGGTTCCGCGTCGGGACGTCGAGGACCTACTCCAAGGGCCAGCCCGCCGCGGTGATCGGCGTCCATCAGCGGGCGATGCAGGAGTGCGCCGACGCCGCCTGGGTCCTCTCGACCCACGCCGGCGACGCGGAGGCTCGGGTGGCGGAGGTCGAGCAGTCACTGCGCTACCTGATCGACGCAAACCTCACCCCGGACGTGCCGCACCACGTGCCTCGCTCCTCCGAGGGCCGGCGCCGCACCGTCTCGATCACGCTCTGCGGCGATCGCCGCGGGAAGACTCCGATGCACATGGTCGCGGTCGGCGGCCGCGACGAGGAGGCGCGGCTCGTGCTCGAGGGCATCGGGCTGTCCGTCCGGCCGGCGAAGGCCGGCTCAAAGTCGTGGCGCTATGAGTCCTGCTTCGAGGACTACCGCGAAGCCGTGCGGGTGGTCGAGCGCATCCGCGAGGTGCTGCCCGTCCACGTCCGGCGCGTGGCGCGGCTGGTCGCCGAGCAGGACGGCCGCGGGAGCTCGCTGCCGTTCATGCCGGCCGGCTCGATGCGACCGGGCATGGTCATGGCCACCGGTTCGGGTGAGTTCGACGTCGTCGAGCACGTGGAGAGGATCGAGCTCGACCGCCCGGTCCATGACCTCGACGTCGAGGCGACGCACAACTTCGTCGCAGGCGACCTCGTCACCCACAACTCGATCTACGGCTTCCGCGGCGCGGACGTCAAGAACATCCTCGCCTTCGAGGACGAGTTCCCCGACGCCCACGTCGTCAAGCTCGAGCAGAACTACCGCTCGACGCAGACCATCCTCTCCGCCGCCAACGCGGTGGTCGGCAACAACCGCGGCCGCATGGCGAAGTCACTCTGGACGGATCTGGGCGAGGGCGACCCCGTCAAGGTCCGCGAGCTCGACGACGAGCACGCCGAGGCTCGTTACGTGGCCGCGGAGATCGAGCGGCTCGTCGACGAGGGCGTGTCACGCTCGGAGATCGCCGTCTTCTACCGGGCCAACGCCCAGTCGCGGGTGCTCGAGGACATGCTCGTGCGGGCGCAGATCGGCTACCAGGTCATCGGCGGGACGAAGTTCTACGAGCGCGCGGAGATCCGGGACGCGATCGCCTACCTCACCCTGCTCGGCAACCCGCAGGACGTCGGCGCCTTCACCCGCGTGGCGAACTCGCCGAAGCGCGGCCTCGGGCAGACGTCGCTCTCGCGGGTGATCGGCCACGCGAACACGATGGACCTGCCGGTGTGGGACGCGGCGGCGGAGCCCGAACGCGTGCCGGGCCTCGGGGCCGCGGCGCAGAAGTCACTCGCGCGCTTCATGTCGACCATGGAGCGGCTGCGCGAGCGCGCCGAGGGCGGCGCGCCGGTCGGCGACCTGCTCGACGAGCTCCTGCGCGAGACGGGCTACTACGACGCGCTGGAGGCCGAGCGGACGATCGAGGCCCAGGGCCGGATCGAGAACCTCCAGGAGCTCGTCGTGGTCGCCCGCGAGTACGACGCGACGAACGCCGAGGGGTCGCTCGGCGAGTTCCTCCAGCAGGTCGCGCTGCTCGGGGACGCGGACTCGATCCGTGACGACGAGGGGCTCGTGACGCTGATGACGCTGCACACCGCGAAGGGCCTCGAGTTCCCGCTCGTCTTCATCATCGGGATGGAGGACGGCGTCTTCCCGCACTCGCGGGCGCTCGACGAGGGGGGCCTCGAGGAGGAGCGGCGACTCGCCTACGTCGGGATCACCCGCGCGATGCGCGACCTCTACCTGACCTCCGCCCGGCGGCGCAACACCTTCGGCAACAACGCCTACGGGCTGCGCTCGCGCTTCATCGACGAGATCCCGCGCGAGCTCACCGACCAGCCGGAGCGCCAGGCGGTCGGAGCGGGCTGGGCCCCGCCGCGTGGGCGGGCGACGACCTGGGAGTCGGCCGCCGCGTCGGCCGACCCGCCGTCGGGCGCCGTCTTCCGCGTGGGGGACGACGTCGTCCACGCCGCGTTCGGCGAGGGCGTGATCACCGGCACGGAGCCGGGCGGGGTGGTCTCCGTCCGCTTCTCCGGCGACGGCTCGGAGCGCAAGCTGATGGCCGACTACGCCCCGATCCGCAAGCGCTGAAGTACGCTCGGGTCATGGAGATCCTCATCGTGATCGTCGCGCTGGCCCTGATGGGCGCCGGCGTGGCCGTTTTCGCGCGCGGCCGCAACCGCGAGCGGGTCGGGGCGGGCGCGGGCGGGGGCAGTGACAGGAGCGGCAG
>JALYMV010000399.1 GCA_030773575.1 Actinomycetota bacterium | reverse complement strand
CCCCCGGAGCCGTTCGTCGTTTCGGGGGCCAGGGGCCGTGGCCCGCCCTATCCTCTAGGGCAGGTGCGGCTGGCCGATCAGATCAAGACCGACGTGGCGTCCGCGATGAAGGCGGGCGAGCGCGATCGGGTCTCGGCGCTGCGCCTCGTGCTCTCCGAGCTCCAGAAGGCCGCCAAGGAGGGCGACGGATCCGACGAGCAGGCCGTCCTGCGCCGGGAGCGCAAGCGCCGCCGCGAGTCCGAGGCCGCCTACCGCGACGCGGGCCGCGAGGACCTCGCCGCCCAGGAGGCCTTCGAGGCGGAGACGATCGAGGCCTACCTGCCCGCCGAGCTCTCCGACTCGGAGCTCGACGCGCTGGTCGCCGAGGCGATCGCCGCCACCGGGGCGGAGTCCGCGCGCGACATGGGTCGCGCGATCAAGCACACGATGGCCGCCGCAGGCGGCCGGGCCGACGGCCGGCGCGTCTCGGCCAAGGTCAAGGAGGCCCTCGCGGCGTAATGGCAAGACGGCAGATCGAGCTCTCCAACCAGGTCGCGGCCGAGCTGGCCGGCGCCCAGGACCGCATGCTGCGCGAACTCGAGCAACGGGTGGGCTGCGACCTGTTCCTGCGCGGCAACGTCGTCACGCTCGACGGCGACGCGGAGGCGGTCGGCGCCGCCGCCACGGTGATCCGCGAGCTCTCGGACCTAGTAGACCGTGGCCACGAGGTGACGGTCGGGACGCTCGACACGGTCGCCCGCGTGCTCGAGGACCACGACTCGCCGTCGCGCGTGATGGACGACGTCGTCTGGCGCCACCGCAACCTGCGCGTCGCGCCCAAGTCGGTCAACCAGAAGCGCTACGTCGACGCGATCCGCTCCTCGACGGTCACCTTCGGCGTCGGCCCGGCCGGCACCGGCAAGACCTTCCTGGCGATGGCGATGGCCACCGCCGCGCTCGCGCGCCGCGAGGTCAACCGGATCATCCTCACCCGCCCGGCGGTCGAGGCCGGCGAGCGCCTCGGCTTCCTGCCCGGCGACCTGATGGCCAAGGTGGACCCCTACCTGCGCCCGCTGTTCGACGCGATGAACGACATGATGGATCCCGAGCGGGTGACGGCCCACATGGAGAAGGGCGTCATCGAGGTCGCGCCGCTGGCCTTCATGCGCGGCCGCGCGCAGCCCGTCGACCGCCAGGTGCTCACGCCGTCGGGCTGGCAGCCGATCGGCTCGCTGCGCGTCGGGGATCTGGTGATCGGCTCGAACGGTCTCCCGACCCCGGTGCTCGGCGTCTACCCGCAGGGCGCTCGGGAGGTCTTCGAGGTCAGCGCGCAGGACGGCGCTTCGACGGTGTGCTGCGCCGAGCATCTCTGGTTCGTCACCACCCCGGACGATCGCAAGCACGGCAAGCCCGGGCGCGTCGTGATGACGCGGGACATGATCGGCAGGCTGCGGCGCAACCATCAGCATCGATACGAGCTGCCGGTGCTGAGCGCCCCGGTGGAGATGCCGCCGCAGGAGGTGCCCATCGAGCCCTACGCGCTCGGTCTGCTGCTCGGCGATGGCTGCCTGACGACCTCCACGAACCCGACCTTCGCCACGACCGACGTCGAGCTCGCCGAGGCTCTCGAGGCGGCGCTCGACGGGATCGAGCTGGTCCACAAGGGAGGACCCGACTACGTGCTGCGTCCCGTCCAAGGGCGCCGCGGCGGGGTGATCGTCTCCAACCCGGTGACCGTGGCGCTCCGGGAGCTCGAGCTCGCGGGCACGCGGTCGTCGACCAAGTTCGTACCGCCCGGCTACCTCTTCAACGCCCCCGCGATCCGCCTCGGCGTACTGCAGGGGCTGCTCGACAGCGACGGAGGGCCGGTCACCCAGCGGGGGCGCGGCTGCAGGGTGCAGTACACGACCTGCTCGAAGCGTCTGCGCGACGACGTCGTCTTCCTCGTCCGCTCGCTCGGAGGCGTCGCCTACTGGCGCCGGCGCGCGGCAGCGGGTCGAGCCCCTGGGCGGGCCGACGGCCGGCCGGTCCATCACCGCTCGGACGCGTTCATCGTCGAGATCCGCCTCCCGGCCGGCATCGAGCCGTTCCGCCTGGGCCGCAAGCGCGACCGCTACCGCGAGCATGGCGGCGGGCGCCCGATGCGGTTCGTCGAGACCATCGAGCCCGCGGGCGAGGCGGAGACGGTGTGCATCCAGGTCGCGGCGAGCGACTCGCTCTACGTCACCGACGACTTCCTGGTGACGCACAACACGCTCAACGACTCCTTCATCATCCTCGACGAGGCGCAGAACACGACGCCCGAGCAGATGAAGATGTTCCTCACCCGGCTCGGCTTCGGCTCGAAGATGGTGGTGACGGGCGACGTCACGCAGGTCGACCTCCCGCGCGACCAGAAGTCGGGGCTCGTGGTGGTCGGCGACATCCTCGAAACCGTCGAGGACGTCTCCTTCGTGCGCTTCGGCGGCGAGGACGTGGTCCGTCACAAGCTCGTCCAGCGGATCGTCGCCGCCTACGCCGAGCACGCCGAGCGCGGCGCCACGGGGCTCAGGCCCGCCCGCCGCGGTGCTTGACGTCGAGGTCCTCGGGGATGCCCTCCCCGAGGAGGACGTTCACCGACTCTGCGCGCTCGCCCTCGCCTCGGCCGGGATCGAGCACGGCCATGTGGCGGTGCAGTTCGTCGACGCCGAGCGGATCGCCGAGCTCAATGTCGAGCACCGCGGCAAGTCCGGGCCGACGGACGTGCTCTCCTTCCCGGTCGACGAGCTCGGCGAGGCCTACGGCGAACGCGAGCTCGGCGACGTGGTCATCTGCCCCGAGCACACGGTGGACCTCGCCGAGGCGGTCGTCCACGGCGCGCTGCACCTGACCGGGATGGACCACGAGACCGATCGCGGCGAGATGCTCGCCCTCCAGAAGGAGATCCTGAGCTGGTGAGCGACGCCGACCCGGGCCCCGGCATCCGCTCCGGCTTCGTCTCGCTCGCGGGTCGCCCGAACGTCGGCAAGTCGACGCTCGTCAACGCGATCGTCGGGCGCAAGGTCGCCATCGTCTCCGACAAGCCGCAGACGACCCGCCGCGCGATCCGCGGCGTGGCCACGGATCCGGTCCACCCCCCCGCGTGGCAGCTCGTGCTCACCGACCTGCCCGGGGTGCAGCGCCCGCGCGACGCCCTGACGCAGCGGATGCAGCGGCGCGTGGAGTCGGAGCTCGGCGAGGCCGACGCGGCGCTCATGCTCGTCAACGGCGACCAGGGCGTCGGCGGCCCGGGCGACCGCTTCATCGCGGAGACGCTGGCCGGCGCGTCGGTGCCGGTGGTGGTGGCGGTCAACAAGGTCGACCGGCTCGACCACCCGCGAACCGTGGCCGCGCTGCAGGCGACCGCCGACCTCGGGCTCGACGCCGAGGTCTTCCCGATCTCCGCGCGGACCGGCAAGGGAGTCAGGGCGCTCGTCGACCACCTCGTCGGCCTGCTGCCCGAGGGCCCCTTCTACTTCCCGGCCGACGAGCACTCCGACCAGTCCGAGCGCGTGCTGCTCGCCGAGCTCGTCCGCGAGCAGGTCCTGCGCCGCACCCGCCAGGAGGTCCCGCACGCCGTCGAGGTCCAGGTCGAGGAGATCGAGGAGGACGAGGGCCTCATCACCGTCCGCGCGCTCCTGTGGGTGGAGACCGACTCCCAGAAGGGGATCGTGATCGGCAAGGGCGGGGCGATGATCAAGGCGATCGGGACGGCGGCGCGCAAGGAGCTCGAGCGCGAGCTCGCGTCACGGGTGCACCTCGAGCTGTCGGTGCGGGTTCGGCGGTCGTGGCGCGCGGACGACGCGCTCCTCGACCGGCTGGGGATCACGTAGGGCGCTCGATGCCGCAGTTCAGCGGACTTGCCGCGGCACCACGCGCACGTCCACCCTGGCGGGGCGTGCCGGGGCCTCGAGCGAGAGGAAGTCGCGCGTGCGGGCGCCATGATCGCAATAGGGGCAGACGAGGCCGTCGGCCGGAGTGATGACGCGGGCGGGCGGGGCGACCGGGGCGTCGCAGGCCGGGCATGCGAGCGTGCCGGTGGCCAGGAGCGAGCTTCGCACGACCCGCCGCTCCTCCTGCGTTCCCGCCAGCCGGCCGACTCGCTCGGAGCCGACGGGATCGGATCCGTCGATGCCGCGGTGCAGCGCCACGCACGTCAGTGTAGGTGCGCGCCCGGCGTGGGCGCCCGGCGGGCGCACCACACGGAGAAGGCGAGCAGCGCGAGGCCGCAGAGGACGTCGGCGATCACGTGGGCCTGTCGCCACCAGACCTCCTCGGTCATCCCCGGGACCGTGTAGTGGCCGATGCCGACGAGGCCGCTGAGCGAGTAGAAGCCGAGGCACAGCGCCGCTGCGCCGGTCCGGCCGCGGCGGAACAGGACGTAGCCCGCCACGCCGAACGCGGTGAAGGCGAACCAGGCGACGAGGATGGTCGTGGCGGTCGGGCTCGGGCCCGAGGTGGCCCGCGGGTAGGCCTCGAACGCCGTGTAGTTGTCCGTGTAGTGCACGACGGAGACCGCGACCGCCGTCGCGAACAGGACGTCGAGGATGCGCTGGCCCGGCACGCCCGGCGGATGTTCCCGCCCGGCAGCCGCCGGCGGTGTGCGGAGGGTCACTCAGCCCCGCGCGCGCAGCGCCGTGAACAGCTCGCGCGCGGTGGCCGCCTCGAGGTGCGCGACGCCCGTTCGCGCGCCGGCACCCACCGCGACCGACAGGGTCGCGAGCGACGCGCGCGCCTGCAGCGGCGACTGCGCGACGGCGTGCTCCTGCAGCC
>JALYMV010000398.1 GCA_030773575.1 Actinomycetota bacterium | reverse complement strand
CCCCCGAGCCCGAGCGCCGCGGCGGCGCCCGCCGGTGGATCCCGCTGCTGGCGGTGCTCGCGCTCCTCGGCCTGGGCGGCATCGCGGTCGCGGCGCTCAGCGGAGGCGGCGACCCTGCCCCGACGGTGCAGCGCACCCAGAGCGAGGAGTCGCGCGCGGAGCGGACGCCCACCCCGACGCCCACCGAGACCGCCACGCCCACCCCGACCGGGACTCCCGAGCCGACCCCGACGGCCGAGCAGCCGGACGGGGATCCGAATGCGCTCAACGCCGCCGGCTTCGCGAAGTCTGAGGCCGGCGACCACGTCGGCGCCATCCCGCTGCTGCAGGGCGCGGTCGACGCGTGCGGCGACTCGCGGGAGCTCGACCCCTGCGGGTTCGCGCTGTTCAACCTCGGGGTTGCGCTGAACCGGGCGGGACGCCCGGGGGAGGCCATCCCGTTCCTCGAGCGCCGCCTAGCGAACTTCTCCTTCAAGCGCGGCGTGGTTCAGGCCGAGCTCGACGCGGCCCGCGCCGCCGTCGCCGGCGGCGAGGAGGGCGGGATCGAGACCGACGACGCGCCCGGCAACGGCAACGGCAAGGGCAAGGCGAAGGGCAAGAAGAACAAGGGCTAGTAGTCGGCGCGCACGAGCCGGCGGAGGTCGCCGGCGAGGGCCGGCCGGTCGCGGTGCAGCTGGCGCCAGGTGATGCGAATCACGCGCCAGCCGGCGACGGTCAGCGCGCGATCCCGGGCGCGGTCGGCCTCGAAGGCGCGCCGCGTGCCGTGGACCGCGCGGCCGTCGGGCTCGACGATCAGGCGCTGCGCGCGCCACACCGCGTCGGACTCGTAGCCCTCGACCCGGATGTTCTTGGCCGGCCGCGGGAGCCGGGCATCCGCCACGGAAGGCGGCGAAAGCGTGCTCGAGCTCCTGCCGGGTGACGGTCGCGCCGAGCGCCGCGTCGGAGAGCAGGGCCCGCAGCGCCGCAGCGCCGCGCCGGCCCCGGTGGCGCTCGAGCAGGTCGTGCAGCGTGAGCGGATCGGCGAGGCGAAGCACCTCCGCCTCGTGCACCGCCCGCTCCAGGCGGCGGAGCGGCAGGACGGCCGCGAGGTCAAGGAGGGTGCGCGGGACGGTGGTGACCGGGATTCCGTCGTGGACGGTGCGCTCGTCGGCGGGGAGGGCGCTCGCGTGCAGCACGAGGCGCGCCCGCGGGAGGAGCCGGCGGTCCGTGGTCACCTCGGGCAGGCCGTTCCACGGCAGCACCTGCCACAGCGCGCCGGCCGAGCGATGGCTCAGGACGGCGCCCGGCCCTCCCGCGAGCGTCGCGGCCATCGAGCGCCCGGCTCGGGTGACCGCCTCGTACCCCACCGCGTACACCCCGCGGTGAAGGAGGTGGAGCTGTCCGCGCCGGAGGCGGACCTCGATCGCCGACCGGCTCAGGCCCAGCGCGACGCGCTGCCACCGCGCCACGACACCATGCTGGCGGGCCGCGAGCGCCGCGATCTCACGGTCGAGGGCTCGACTGCGTGGTTCGACACGTTTATCGGGCTCAACCATGCGCTCGGCGGGCATGGCGGCAGGATCGCCGCCCGCGCGTCACGGATCAGCACGGCAACGTCACAAAACTCCTTCCTCCATGCCGCAGTCGAGCCGTCAGTGCCCCAACTGCGCCCGCAGCGCCGCCATGCGCGCCACCGCCACGGCGGCGTTGTAGCCCTGGTCGCGCTTGCCGCCGCCCGTGCGGGCCATCGCCTGGCCCATGTCGTGGACGGTGAGCACGCCGAAGGCGCACGGCACGCCGGTGCGCAGCCCGACGTCCTGGATCCCCCGGGCGGCCTCGGCGCAGACGAAGTCGTAGTGGTCCGTCTCCCCCCGGATCACCGCGCCGAGGCAGGCCACGCCGTCGAAGCGCCCGGTGGTCGCCAGATACGAAGCCGCCAGCGGCAGCTCGAAGGCGCCCGGGACGTCGAAGACCTCGGCCTCCCCCGCGCCGTGGTCGGCGAACCCGCGCTGGGCGCCGGCGATCAGCCGGTCGGCCAGCTCCTCGTAGAAGCGGCCGACCGCGATGGCGTACCTCACTCGGCCCGCTCGCGCTCTTCGGCCACCGCGCGGTCGTGGACGTGCTCGGAGTGCAGCATCTCCTCATCGAGCGCGAGCCCCTGGTGGTGGAGCGTGTGGCCGAGCCGGTTGCGCTTCGCGGCCAGGTAGGCCTCGTTGTGCGGGTTGGGCGCGTGCTCGATCGGGACCTGCTCGGTGACGGTGAGGCCGTAGCCCTCGAGCCCGACGATCTTCTTCGGGTTGTTCGTCATGATCCGGATCGCGCTCAGGCCGAGGTCGACCAGGATCTGGGCGCCGATGCCGTAGTCGCGCAGGTCGACCGGCAGGCCGAGCTCGAGGTTGGCGTCGACGGTGTCCATCCCGCCGTCCTGCAGCCGGTAGGCCTTGAGCTTGTTGAGCAGGCCGATCCCGCGCCCCTCCTGGGCGAGGTAGAGCAGGACCCCGCGGCCCTCGCGCTCGATCTGCGCGAGCGCGGACTCGAGCTGCTCGCCGCAGTCGCAGCGCAGTGAGTGGAAGACGTCGCCGGTCAGGCACTCGGAGTGCACGCGGACGAGCACGTCGCTCTCCCCCGCCACCTCGCCCTTCACCAGCGCGACGTGGTGCTTGTCGTCGACGAGCGACCGGTAGCCGACGGCCGAGAACTCGCCGTACTGGGTCGGCATCCGGGTCTCCACGACGCGCTCGACGAGCTTGTCGTGCCGGCGCCGGTACGCGATCAGGTCGGCGACGGTGACCATCTTGAGCCCGTGGCGCTCGCAGTAGGGCACGAGGTCGTCGACTCGGGCCATCGTGCCGTCCTCGTTCATGATCTCGCAGATCACCCCGGACGGGTTGACGCCGGCCAGCCGGGCGAGGTCGACCGCCGCCTCGGTCTGCCCCGTGCGCTCGAGCACGCCGCCGGGCTTCGACTTCAGCGGGAAGACGTGGCCGGGCTGCACGAGGTCGCGCGGGCGCGACTCCGGGGCGATCGCCACCTGGATGGTGCGGGCGCGGTCGGCGGCCGAGATGCCGGTGGTCACGCCCTCGCGCGCCTCGATCGAGACGGTGAAAGGGGTCTCGAACGGCGAGTCGTTCTTCGCCGCCATCAGGTCGAGGCCAAGCTCGTCGCAGCGCTCGGGGGTCAGCGAAAGGCAGATCAGGCCGCGCCCGTGGGTGGCCATGAAGTTGATCGCCTCCGGGGTGACGTACTGCGCCGCCATTGTGAGGTCACCCTCGTTCTCGCGGTCCTCGTCGTCGCAGACGACGACCATGCGGCCCTCGCGGATCTCGTCGATGGCCTCCTCGATGGAGGCGAAGGGCGGGTGGCTCATGCGACCCGGCTCGCGATCAGCTTCTCGACGTACTTGGCCAGGACGTCCACCTCCAGGTTGACGAGCGTGCCCGGCGCCGCCGCGCCAAGGTTCGTCCGCTCGAGGGTCTCGGGGATCAAGGAGATGGAGAAGGCGTCCTCCCCCACCTCGACGACCGTGAGCGACACCCCGTCGACGGTGATCGACCCCTTCTCCACGACGTAGCGCAGCAGCTCGGCCGGGGCCGCGACGGTCACGATGCACGCGAAGCCGTCGTCGCGGGACTCCGAGACGGTGCCGACCGCGTCGACGTGGCCCTGGACCATGTGCCCGCCGAGCCGGTCCCCCGCCCGCAGCGCGAGCTCGAGGTTGACGCGCCCGCCGGCCTCCACGCCGGCCAGCGATGAGCGGCGCAGCGTCTCGTGCATGACGTCGGCGCTGAAGCGGTCGCCGCCCTCCACTGCGGTGGCGGTCAGGCAGACGCCGTTGACCGCGATCGAGTCCCCCAGGCCGAGCTCGGCGGCCAGCGACGTCCGTACGGTGAGTCGCACGCCGTCGCCCGTGGCGTCGAGGGCCTCGACGGCCCCGAGGTCTGCGACGAGCCCGGTGAACACGGCTCACACGATACGGAGCGGG
>JALYMV010000397.1 GCA_030773575.1 Actinomycetota bacterium | reverse complement strand
CGGCTGGCGCCCGGGCGGGGCGGCGGGCTCCGTCGCCTACGCCCCCGAGGAGGTCGAGGCCGCGTTCGCCCCCGGCCACCCCGTCCTCCTCTACGTCGGGCGCTTCACGGCGGTCAAGCGCGTCGGGCTGCTGATCGAGGCCCACCAGCGCGCGGTCGAGCATGCGGGCATCCGCGCGCCGCTCGTCCTGGTGGGCGGCTTCCCCGGGGAGTGGGAGGGCGAGCATCCCGCCGACGCGATCGGGCGGCTGGGCGCCCGCGACGTCTTCCTGGCCGGCTGGCACGGCCACGACGCCCTGCCCGCCTTCCTCAACGCCGCCGACGCGATCGTCCTGCCCTCCGTCCGCGAGCAGTTCGGCCAGGTCCTCGTGGAGGCGGGCGCCTGCGGGCTGCCGGCGGTGGCGGTCGACGCCCACGGGCCGGCGGAGATCGTCGTCGCGGGGGAGACGGGGTGGCTCGTCGGCCCCGACGACGGCCCGGCGCTCGCGGACGCCCTCGGCGAGGTGATCGGCGACGCCGGCGAGCGCGCCCGCCGCGGCGACCGTGCCCGCGCCAGGGCACTCGACCGCTACGCCTGGCCGGCGCTCGCCCGGGAGGTCGCGGAGGTCTACGAAGCCGCTCGCCAAGCGTGAGCCTGGGGTCTATCCCGTAGACCATCCGTCCAGGGCGATCAAGCGGGGCCCCCGCCCGCCGATGGACGACCCAGGCATCAGAACGGACTCCGGCACGGACGCTGGGCGGCTCCCCGAACGGGCGCCGGTCCGAAGATGGAACGAAAGGTTCCGGGGTTGGATCATGGACGACGAGCGACAGAGCGACAGCCGCATCCGCTGGGATGACGTGGGCCGGAGGGGTCCCCGATGAGCATCGGCCGCCTCACCGGGACGCGCGCGGTGTGGCTCCTCAACGCGCTCATCGCGCTCGCCGCGCTCGCGATCTTCTTCTTCGTCGTCCCGACGCTGGCGCCGATCGAGGTCCCGCAGCGCCTGCCGTGGTGGGGGCTCGCCGTGGCCTTCGCCCTCTGCGAGCTGTGGGCCGTCCAGCTCTACTTCCGCCGCTCCGCGCACTCCTTCACGATGGGGGAGCTGGCGCTCGTCATCGGCCTCGTGATGGCCACGCCGCGCGACCTCGTGATCGCCCAGCTCGTCGGCCCGGCGCTCGTGCTGGCCTGGCGCCGCACGCCGCTCAAGCTCGTCTTCAACCTGGGCCAGTTCACGCTCGGCGGCTCGGTCGCGATCGTCGTCTTCCACCTCCTGGCGCCCGGGTCTGACCCGACGGGGCCCGGGACCTGGATCGCCGCGCTGGCCGCCACCGCGGCCAGCGGCGTCACGAGCGTCGTCCTCCTCGCGGCCGCCATCTCGCTGGCCGAGGGGCGCGTCGACTGGCGCGAGATCGCCCTGATGCTGCGGATGGACGCCATGGTCACCGTCGGCATGACCTGCGTCGGCCTCGCCGTCACCGCGCTGCTGGTGCTCGACGCCCGCAGCGCCTGGCTGCTGTTCGTCCCCGCGGCGATGCTGATGGTCGCCTACCGCGCCTACCTCAACGAGCGCCAGCGTCGCGAGCGGCTCGACTTCCTGCTCGACGCCACCCACACCCTCTCGGTCACGCCCGACGTCGAGGACGCACTCGTCGAGATGCTCACCCGCAGCCGCTCCGCCTTCCGGGCCGAGTTCGCCGAGGCGGTGCTGTTCGCAGGGTGCGGCGCCGCGCCGCGGCGTACGAGCGTCTCCGTCGACGGCACGGAGCCCATGACCGCCGTGGAGCCCGAGTCCGCTGCCGCCCTGCGCGAGCTGGCCGCCGACGGCGGCGTGCGGGTCCTCGAGCGCCCGGCGCCGGCCCCCGAGCTCGAGGCCTACCTGCGCGATGCGGAGATCGAGGGCCCCGTCCTGGTGGCCGTCCTTGCAGGCCAGGCCTCGCCGCTCGGGCTCCTGCTGATCGCCAACCGCCCCGACGTCGACCGCCACTTCAGCGGCTCGGACCTCGAGCTGCTCGACAAGCTGGCCGGCCACGTCGCCGCCTCGCTCGAGCACGAGAACCTCGAGCAGGACTTCGGGCGCCTCGAGCAGCTCCAGAGCCAGCTCGAGCACATGGCCTTCCACGACCCGCTGACCAACCTCCCCAACCGTGCGCGCTTCACGGAGCAGGTCAGCCACGCGCTCGACCGCCGCGACGCGCGGGTCGCCGCGCTGTTCATCGACCTCGACGACTTCAAGACGGTCAACGACTCCCTCGGCCACAAGGCGGGCGACGAGCTGCTCGTGAGCGTCGCCGAGCGGCTGCGCTCGTGCCTGCGCGCCCATGACACGCCGGCCCGCCTCGGCGGCGACGAGTTCGCGGTGCTCATCGAGGACGCCGACAGCATCGACGTCGTCATCGAGATCGCCGAGCGCGTGCTCAGGTCCCTCGACGACCGCTTCGTCGTGGCCGACACAGAGCTCCACGTCCGCGCCTCGATCGGCGTCGCCACGAGCCAGGACGGGGTCCGCCGCGCCCAGGACCTCGTCCGCAACGCCGACCTGGCGATGTACCGGGCCAAGTCGCAGGGCAAGGGCTGCTTCGAGCTCTTCGAGGCCGACATGCATGCCCGCGCCGTCCAGCGCCACGAGCTGAAGTCCGAGCTCCAGCGGGCGGTCGACGAGGAGCAGTTCGTGGTCCTCTACCAGCCGGTGGTCGACCTCCACGGCGGCCAGATCGCCGGCGTCGAGGCGCTCGTGCGCTGGCAGCACCCGCGGCTCGGGCTCGTCGGGCCCGACAAGTTCATCCCGCTCGCCGAGGAGGCCGGCCTGATCGACTCGATCGGCCGGATCGTCCTCGCCCAGGCGTGCCAGCGCCTGGCGGTCTGGCGCCGCGCGAGCATCGCCGGGGAGGAGTTCCGCCTGAGCCTCAACCTCTCCGTGCGCGAGTTCCAGGCGCCCGACCTCGTCGAGGTCCTGCGCCAGACGGCCGAGCGCTCGGGCGTGCCGACCTCCGCGATCACCCTCGAGATCACCGAGTCGGCCCTCATGGACGACCTCGAGGCCGGCGTGGCGCGGATGGAGCTCATCAAGGCGGCCGGCTTCCGCCTCGCCCTCGACGACTTCGGCACGGGCTACTCGTCGCTCAGCCACCTGCGCCAGTTCCCGATCGACGTGCTGAAGATCGCCAAGCCGTTCGTGGACCACATCGCCGAGCGCGGGGAGGACGCCGCGTTCCTGCGCTCCATCCTCGATCTGGCCCGCATCCTCTCGCTCGACGTCATCGTCGAGGGCGTCGAGACGGCCGAGCAGGCCCAGATCCTGCTCGAGCTGGGCGCCCGCAAGGTGCAGGGCTTCGTGTTCTCCCGGCCGGTCGAGGACCGCGCCCTCTCCGCGCTGCTCACCCTCACGCCGCTGCGCGGCTTCGCCGACGCGCCCGCGATCCCGGCCGCGCCGCCGGTCGGGCCGGGCGTGGTCGAGATGGTGCCTGCGGTCGGGCCGTAGGGGAGAGACCGGCGCCGCCCGGCGCGCGAAACGGACGCGAACCATCGCGTGTCGTGCCCGGAAAGCGGGCAGAACGCGAGATGGTTCCCCCAACCTCCCTCGCTCATCAGCCGCAGTTCGAGGTTCGTCCGCGACCATCCCCCGCGGCCGCCGGAACGCCCGTTCGCGCTGGTAGCCTTCCCATCTCCGCCTCAGGGCCCCCGCCCGCGCCACGGGAGTTCGCCATGCACCACCGCAGGATGCCGTCCTCCCCGGTCGGCCTGTACGACCCCACATACGAACACGACGCCTGCGGTGTGGCCATGGTCGCCCGCCTCAGCGGCGAGCCGTCCCACGAGGCCGTCCGCCGGGCGGTCGTCGCCCTCGCGAACCTCGAGCACCGCGGCGCGGCCGGCGCGGACCCCAACACGGGCGACGGCGCCGGGATCCTCATGCAGCTGCCGGACGAGCTGCTGCGCGCCGTCCTCGAGGAGGACCTCCCGCCGCCCGGGGCCTACGGCGTCGGGGTCTGCTTCCTGCCCCAGGACCGCTCCAGGCGCGAGGCGTTCGAGCAGCTGCTGACCGAGACGGTCGAGGCCGAGGGCCAGCGCGTCGTGTGCTGGCGCGACGTGCCGGTCGACAAGGACTACGTCGGCATCACCGCCAACTACTTCGCGCCGTACATCAAGCAGCTCGTGATCGGCGCCTCCGACGGGCTGGCCGGCGACCAGGACGCCTTCGAGCGCAAGCTCTACGTCATCCGGCGGCTGGCGGAACTCGCCGCCGGCCCGGAGCTCGTCATCCCGACCATGTCGAGCCGGACCATCGCCTACAAGGGCATGCTCACGGCGCCGCAGCTCATCGGGTACTTCCCCGACCTCAACGACGAGCGGACGAAGACGGCGCTCGCGCTCGTCCACTCGCGCTTCTCGACGAACACCTTCCCGAGCTGGGAGCTCGCGCACCCGTACCGGATGATCGCCCACAACGGGGAGATCAACACGCTGCGCGGCAACGTCAACTGGATGCGCGCCCGCGAGTCGCAGCTGGCGTCCGAGCTCTTCAGCGAGGAGGACCTGCGCAAGATCCTGCCGGTCGTCCGCCCGGGCGGCTCCGACTCCGCGACCTTCGACAACGTCCTCGAGCTGCTCGTGCTCGGCGGCCGCTCGCTGCCCCACGCGATGATGATGATGGTCCCCGAGGCCTACGCGGGGCGGGAGGACATCCCCGAGCACCTGCGCGGCTTCTACGACTTCCACGCCTGCCTGATGGAGCCGTGGGACGGCCCGGCGGCGATCGCCTTCACCGACGGCCGCGTCCTCGGCGCGACGCTCGACCGCAACGGCCTGCGCCCCGGACGCTGGCTGGAGACGAAGGACGGCTGGGTGGTGCTCGGGTCGGAGACCGGCGTGATGGACGAGCCGCCCTCCAACATCGCGCGCAAGGGACGCCTGCAGCCGGGCAAGCTCTTCCTGGTCGACCTCGAGGCCGGCCGGATCGTCGCCGACGAGGACGTCAAGCGCGAGGTCGCCACCCGCAAGCCCTACGGCGAGTGGTACAGGGAGGGCGTCGTGCACATCGGCGACCTGCCCGACCGCGCCCCGCGGGTCCCCCGCACCGAGCCGCTGCGCACCCGCCAGCTCGCCTTCGGCTACACGCAGGAGGACCTGCGCGTCCTGCTCGCGCCGACCGCCGCCAAGGGCGAGGAGCCGATCGGGTCGATGGGCAACGACCTCGCGCTGGCGGTCCTCTCCGAGCGCCAGCCGCCGATCTTCGCCTACTTCAAGCAGCTCTTCGCGCAGGTCACCAACCCGCCGATCGACCCGATCCGCGAGGCCGTCGTGATGAGCGTCGGCACGGGCGTCGGCTCGGAGCGCAACCTGTTCGACGAGTCGCCCGAGCACGCCCGCGTGCTCGCGATGGAGCAGCCCATCCTGCGCAACGCCGAGCTCGAGAAGCTCCGCCAGGTCGACTCCGAGATCTTCGCCGCCCACACGATCGACATCACCTGGCCGGTGGCCGAGGGCCCCGACGGCATGGCGGCCGCGCTCGAGCGGATCGCCGGCGAGGCGTCGGAGGCCGTCGCGCGCGGGATCAACATCCTCATCCTCTCCGACCGCAACCTCGGCGAGTACCGCATGGCGGTGCCGTCGCTGCTCGCGGTCGCGAGCGTCCACCACCACCTCGTGCGCGAGGGCACGCGCCT
The DNA here is from genome assembly GCA_030773575.1 of Actinomycetota bacterium. Lineage (GTDB taxonomy): Bacteria > Actinomycetota > Thermoleophilia > Solirubrobacterales > Solirubrobacteraceae > JACCYI01. Next base: position 5,044 of record JALYMV010000397.1, on the reverse strand, counting down.
GCAGACCGGCCTCGTGCTCGAGTCGGGCGAGCCGCGCGAGGTCCACCACTTCGCGACGTTGATCGGCTACGGCGCCTCGGCGATCAACCCGTACCTGATGTTCGAGTCGCTCGAGGAGCTCGTCGAGCGGGAGATGCTCCCGGCGGGCATGGACTCGGAGACGGCCGCCGGCCACGTCGTCAAGGGCATCGGCAAGGGGCTGCGCAAGACGATCTCCAAGATGGGGATCTCGACGATCCAGTCCTACTGCGGCGCGCAGATCTTCGAGGCCGTCGGCCTCGCGCGCGAGCTCATCGACCGCCACTTCACCGGCACGGCGTCGCGGATCGGCGGCATCGGCGTCGACACGCTCGCGCGCGAGACGCTCGACAAGCACGCGCGCGCCTACCCCCGCGCGCACGCCGGCCTCCTCCCGGTGGGCGGCGTCTACGCCTGGCGGCGCGACGGCGAGCACCACCAGTGGAACCCCGAGACGATCTCGCTGCTCCAGCACGCCGTCCGCCACGGCGGCGAGCAGACCTACGAGGAGTTCTCGCGGCTGGTCAACGAGGACGCCGCCCGCCGCGCGACGCTGCGGGGCCTGCTGAAGTTCCGCTTCGACCCCGACGGGGGCGTGCCCCTCGACGAGGTCGAGCCGGCCTCGGAGATCGTCCGGCGCTTCGCCACGGGCGCGATGTCGCTCGGCTCGCTCTCGCGCGAGGCCCATGAGACGCTCGCGGTGGCGATGAACCGCCTGGGCGGCCGCTCGAACACCGGCGAGGGCGGGGAGGACCCCGTCCGCTTCACCGACGAGCGTCGCTCGAAGATCAAGCAGGTCGCCTCGGGCCGCTTCGGGGTCAACATCGACTATCTCGTCAATTCCGACGAGCTCCAGATCAAGATGGCCCAGGGGGCCAAGCCGGGCGAGGGCGGCCAGCTGCCCGGCCACAAGGTCGACCGCTACATCGGCAAGATCCGCTTCACGACGCCCGGCGTGGGGCTCATCTCGCCGCCGCCGCATCACGACATCTACTCGATCGAGGACCTCAAGCAGCTCATCTACGACCTGCGCTGCGCGAACCCGCGCGCGCGGATCAGCGTGAAGCTCGTCTCGGAGGTGGGCGTCGGCACGGTCGCGGCCGGCGTGGCGAAGGCCAACTCCGACCACGTGCTCATCTCGGGCCATGACGGCGGAACGGGCGCCTCGCCGCTCTCCTCGATCCAGTCGGCCGGCATCCCCTGGGAGATCGGCCTCGCCGAGACCCAGCAGACCCTCGTGCTCAACGACCTGCGCTCGCGGATCTGGGTGCAGACCGACGGCCAGCTCAAGACGGGCCGCGACGTGGTCGTCGCCGCGCTGCTCGGCGCGGACGAGATGGGCTTCTCGACCGCCCCGCTGATCGCCACGGGCTGCATCATGATGCGCGCCTGCCACCTCAACACGTGCCCGGTGGGGATCGCCACGCAGGATCCCGTGCTGCGCGAGCGCTTCGCCGGCCAGCCCGAGCACGTCGTCGACTACTTCTTCTTCGTCGCCGAAGAGGTCCGCAGGCTGATGGCGCAGCTCGGCATCCGCCGCTTCGAGGATCTCATCGGCCGCGCCGAGCTGCTCGAGGCCGACGAGGCGATCGAGCACTGGAAGGAGCGCGGGGTCGATCTCACCCACGTCCTCGCGAAGCCCGACATGCCCGAGGACACCCCGCTGCGCCGGATGCAACCGCAGGAGTCCCCGCTGGTCGACGCGCTCGACTGGCGGCTCATCGAGGCGGCCAAGGACGCGATCGACCACCGCCGCCCGGTCACCGGCGAGTTCGGGGTGCGCAACGTCAACCGGACGGTCGGCGGCCTGCTCTCGAGCGCGGTGACCGAGGTCCACGGCGCCGACGGCCTGGCGCCGGAGACGATCCGCTTCACGCTGCGCGGCTCGGCGGGGCAGTCCTTCGGCGCGTGGCTGGCGCCGGGCGTCGAGCTCACCCTCGTCGGCGACGCCAACGACTACACGGGCAAGGGCCTCTCGGGCGGCGTGCTCGCGGTCCGCCCGCCCGAGGACGTGACGTTCGCCGCCGAGGAGAACGTCATCGTCGGCAACACGGTGCTCTACGGCGCCACGAGCGGCCGCGCCTTCTTCCGCGGCCTGGCCGGCGAGCGCTTCGCCGTGCGCAACTCGGGCGCCAGCGCGGTGGTGGAGGGGGTCGGCGACCACGGCTGCGAGTACATGACGGGCGGCCGCGCGGTGATCCTCGGGCCGACCGGGCGCAACTTCGCGGCGGGCATGAGCGGCGGCATCGCCTACGTCGTCGACGCGGACGGCGGCTTCGCGTCGCGCTGCAACCGCGAGCTCGTCGACTTCGACCCGATCGAGGAGGCCGACGCGATCGAGCTGCGCGCGCTGATCGAGGAGCACCACCTCCGCACGCTCTCGCCGGTCGCCGCGCGGATCCTGGGCGGGTGGGAGGCGTCGCTCTCCCGCTTCGTGAAGGTCATGCCGCGCGACTACAAGCGCGCGCTGGCGGAGCTGACACTCGCAAGCTCGCGTGGAAGTTACGGAGCCTCCGACGCCGAGCTCGGCGCGGCCGCGACCTACGACGCCACGGACGAGCAGGGCGAGACCGCCAACGTGGTCGGCGCGCCGCACGTGCGCGCGGGGGAGGGCGAGTAGATGGGCGAGCTCGGCGCCTTCCTGAAGATCGAGCGCGTCCCCCAGCCCGAGCGCTCCCCCGAGGAGCGGCGGGCCGACTACCGGGAGTTCGTCGAGACGCTCCCCGAGCCCCAGCTGCGCGAGCAGGGCGCGCGCTGCATGGAGTGCGGCGTCCCGTTCTGCCACAACGGCTGCCCGGTCGGCAACCTGATCCCGGACTGGAACGACCTCGTCACCCACGACCGCTGGCGCGAGGCGATCGACCAGCTCCACCTGACCAACAACTTCCCCGAGTTCACCGGCCGCCTGTGCCCGGCGCCCTGCGAGGCCGCCTGCGTGCTCGAGATCCGCGAGGGCGACGCGGTGACCATCAAGCAGATCGAGGTGTCGATCATCGACCGCGCCTGGCAGGAGGGCTGGGTCATGCCGAGCCCGCCGCGCGCGCACACCGGTCGCACGGTCGCGGTGATCGGCGCGGGGCCGGCCGGCATGGCGTGCGCCCAGCAGCTCAACCGGGCCGGCCACTCGGTGACGGTTTACGAGCGCGACGAGGCGGGCGGTGGCCTCGTCCGCTTCGGCGTCCCGGACTTCAAGATCGAGAAGTACCTCGTCGAGCGCCGCGTGCGCCAGATGGCCGAGGAGGGCGTCGCCTTCGAGTTCGGCGTCGAGGTCGGCGCCGGCGTGACCGCGGAGGAGCTGCGCGAGCGCTTCGACGCGGTGGTGGTGGCGACGGGGTCGCGCGTGCCGCGCGACCTGCCGGTGCCCGGTCGCGAGCTGCGCGGCGTGCACTTCGCGATGGACTACCTCTACCAGCGCAACCGCTGGGTCGCGCGCGAGCTCTACAACGGCAACGGCAACGGCGACGGCCCGCTGCAGCCCGTGGTGCCGGCACCGGGCGACGACGAGCTGATCACCGCCGCCGGCAAGCACGTGGTCGTGATCGGCGGCGGCGACACGGGCGCGGACTGCGTCGGCAACTCGCTGCGCGAGGGCGCCGCGTCGGTCACCCAGATCGAGCTGCTCGGCGAGCCCCCGGCGACCCGGCCCGACGACCAGACGCCGTGGCCGCGCTGGCCGGTGAAGCTGCGCACCTCCTACGCGCTCAAGGAGGGCGGCGAGCGCGACTTCGCCATCTCCACCACCGCGCTGACCGGGGACGAGCACGGCCACGTGCGCGAGATCCACTGGGTGCAGAACTCCGGCGCGCCGCCCTTCGAGGCGATCCCCGGGACGGAGACGACCCGGCCCGCCGACCTCGTGCTGCTGGCGATGGGCTTCCTGCACCCGGAGCAGCCGCTGCTCGAGCAGCTCGGGGTGGAGCGCGACCCGCGCGGCAACGTGAAGGCCGGCGCCTACGAGAGCACCGTCGAGGGGGTGTTCGCCGCCGGCGACGCCCGGCGCGGGCAGTCGCTGATCGTGTGGGCGATCAACGAGGGGCGCCAGTGCGCGCGGATGGTCGACCGCTACCTCTCCGGCCTGCCCGAGATCGACCCGCGCTCGGAGCTGAGCGCGGGGTCCTCGGAGCGCTTCGGCTCGAGCGAGCTGGGCGCCGACCCGCCCCAACGCGCGACATACGGCGACGGCCGGGGGTAGGGGCGAGCCATGCTCACCTACCTCATCGCCCTGGCGGTCCAGGGACTCATCGTCGGCGCCCTGGCGCGCCTCGCCCTGCCCGGCCGCGACCCGCTCTCCCTCTTCCAGACGATGGCGGTCGGCCTGGCCGGCACCTTCATCGCCGGCGCGCTCCTCTACGCGCTCGGCACCCGCGGGCCGGTCCCGTTCTTCGCCGGCTTCGTGGTCTCCGTGATCATCATGTACCTCATCCGCCGCCGCCGAGGCGGGGGGCTGACGAGCCCGAGCGCCGCGAACCCGCGGCGGCCGGGCCCGTATGAGCGGTAGGAGTCTCGGCGCACCGGCGTCTCGGCGCACCAGTAGTCTAGGGCCCTCGCGATGGGGCAGACGGGACGACGCGGGCGGTACATGGCGGTGGCCGCGTGCGTCCTGCTGGGCCTCCTTGCCGTCCCCCCCGGCGCTCATGCCGGGGCCGGGATGGAGACGATCATGCAGGACGACGCGCTGCTCCTGCACCGCTCGCCCGCCGAGGTCGGCGCCACGCTCGACACCATGGCCGGCCTGGGGGTCGACCGGATCCGCGCGACGGCGGTGTGGTCAGAGATCGCGCCCGCCGCCGACGCCCGAGCCCGCCCGGCGTTCGACGCCCGCGACCCTGCGGCCTACCCGGCGCGTGCGTGGGACCGGCTCGACACCCTCGTCCGCCTTGCCACCGCCCGCGGCCTCGCGATGGACCTCGACGTCGGCTTCTGGGCGCCGCTGTGGGCGACGCGCCAGGCGCGCCCCGCCCGCGCCGTCCGCGAGATCGACGCGGGGGAGTTCGGTCTCTTCGCCCACGCCGTCGCCACCCGCTAC
>JALYMV010000396.1 GCA_030773575.1 Actinomycetota bacterium | reverse complement strand
GCCCGGCGCTGCCGCACGGACGCCGTGATCCTCTTCGCGGTCGACACCCTCGAGTTCCTGCGGCGCGGCGGGCGGATCGGCGCCGCGAGCGCCTACCTGGGCACCGCCCTGAAGATCAAGCCGATCCTCACCTTCGACGGCGAGCTCAAGCCCATCGCCCGCGTCCGCACCGCCTCACGCGCCCTCGACCACCTCGCCGGCCATCTGGCCGAGCGCCGCCAGCAGGGCTGCGACGCCTTCTTCGTCCAGCACATCCAGGCACCCGAGCAGGCCGAGCAGATGGCTGCGCGCGGGCGCGAGATCTTCGGCGCCGAGCCCGGGTTCGTCTCGGAGATCGGCCCGGTGATCGGCACCCACGTCGGCCCGGGGCTGATCGGCGTCTCCGCGGTGCGCCGCGACCTGCTCGAGGCGACCGCGACCGCGCCAGCCTAACGCGACGGGAGCTCGATCGCCGGCGGCGGGGCCTCGATCGGCTCCCCGTCCGTCGCGAGCACGGAGGACTGGACCCGCCGGTGCGTCCAGTGGTCGAGCAGGAGGATCTGCAGCGCGGCGGCGATCGGGATGGCGACGAGCGCGCCGAGCACGCCCAGCAGCGACGCGCCGACGAGGATGGCGGTGATGATCACCAGCGGGTGCAGGTCCACCGTGCGCTTGTAGACCTGCGGCTGCAGGACGTTGTTCTCGAGCTGCTGGTAGACGACGGCGACCACGAGCCAGGCGATCGTGTCGCCCGGGAAGTCGTCGAGCAGCGTCACGACGGCGACGATGAAGCTGCCGAGCGTCGCGCCGACGAGCGGGATCAGGGCGAGGAAGCCCATCAGCACCGACAGCGGCACGCGGAACGGGACGCCGAGGAGCGACAGCGTGATGAAGGTGATCAGCCCGCAGACCGTCGCGATCGTCAGCGCGCCGGCCACGTAGCCGCCGACCGACCGGTAGACGTCGAGGGCGACCTGCGTGACGCGCGGCCGGTTCTCCGGGCTCACCTGGTCGAGCGCGAACGCGAAGATGCGGCGGCCGTCGAGCAGCAGGAAGAAGCAGATCGCCAGCACCGTGACGAGCTGCAGCAGGGTGGAGAAGACGCCGATGGTCACGGCCTGCAGCGCGCTGGCGGCGTCGCCCAGCCGGCTCGGCAGGCGCTCGGCCTGGTCGGTCAACCGGGCGGAGAGGTCGTAGCGGTCGTCGTAGCGGCGGATCGTGTCGTTCTCGCGCAGGTCCTCGACGTACTGCGGGGCGTCCGTGGCGAGCTTCTCGACCTGGTCGACCACCGGCGGCACGACGAGGAGCCCGATCACGAAGAGGAACAGGGCGACGGAGACGAACATCGCCAGGATGGCGAGCGGCCGCGGCGCCCCACGGCGCGCGAAGAGATCGACCCCCGGCCCCAGCGCGATCGCCAGGAAGACGGCGATCAGGATGAGCTGGATGACCGAGCGGACGAGGTAGAGCAGGTACAGCAGAACCGCGAGGCCGATCAGGGTGAAGAACACCCGGGCGATCGTGCGCGTCGAGAGCTGCTGGGTGCCGCTGCCCATGCTGGGCATCCGGTTCCCCGCGCGGGGGTGAAGCTACTCGTCGCGGCTGAACAGGCCGCCGATGGCGGCGATGCCGCCGCCCAGCACGAACCCGGCGACCGCCGCCCCGATCAGGACGTTCCTGCGGTTCTGGACGAGCTTCTTGCGCCAGTCGGTCGCCTCGGCGAACTCGGCCCTCAGGCTCTCGACGGCGGTGCCGAGCTGGGCCCGGTTGGCCTCGATCGACTGGCGGATCTCCTCGGGGGAGCGCGCGGCGCCCATCAGGGACGGGCCTCCGTCCGCGCGGCCGGCGTCGACGTGCTGGAGGAGATGGTCTGGCGGATCAGCTGGGCCTCCTCGAGGGCCATCTTCGGGGTGGGCGGCGAGCCCTTCTTGATGAAGCGCGCGGCCAGGAAGCCCGCGATGCCGCCGAGCACGAAGAGCAGGACGGCGACGATCAGGAAGCCGAGCCAGTAGTCGGCTCCGTTCTCGTCTCCGGGACCCTGGACGAGCTTCCACAGGAACCACGAGAGCGAGTGCAGCAGGTACAGGAGCCCGAGCAGCGCGAAGACGCCGGCCACGATGCCGACCACCGCGCCCTTGACGAGCTTGGTGACGTTCTCGGTCAGCTCGGCCTTGGCGAGGGCGATCTCCTCGCGGACGAGCAGCTGGGCCTTCTCGGAGACCTCCTGGACCGCCTGGGCGACGCCCGTGGAGTTGCGCGGATCAGTTGGCAATGATCTTCAGCACCTTCGCGATGAGGAACGTGGCGGCGAACGCGATGCCCGCCTGGAGCTCGGGGCGGTCCCCGTAGGGCAGGTTCTCGAACGGGTCGCCGGAGGACGAGGCGCCGGAGCCGGAAGCCGAAGTGGACGCGGACGGGGCGCTGACGCCCGTCGAGGCGCCGGCGGTCGGGCTCGAGCCGCGCGCCGCGGCGG
>JALYMV010000395.1 GCA_030773575.1 Actinomycetota bacterium | reverse complement strand
GCGATGGACGCCGCCGGCCGGCGGCTCTTCGAGCAGGGCGCCGAGCGCCTGCCGGCGCTGCGCGTTCCGACCGGGCTGTTCGACGGCGAGGAGCGGATCGCCGAGGCCGCTGCGGCGGCGCGCTGGGCGGCCGCCAGGCGGGTGGCGGACGTGTAGCGTCCGCCCCATGAGCACGGAGACCGGCGAGACCACCACCCTGCACGGCGGCCGCCTCATCGCGAGGCGGCTGAAGGCCCACGGCGTCACGAAGCTCTTCACGCTGTCGGGCGGGCACCTGTTCTCGATCTACGACGGCTGCCGCGAGGAGGGGATCGACATCGTCGACGTCCGTCACGAGCAGGCGGCCGGCTTCGCCGCGGAGGGATGGGCGAAGGTCACCCGCGAGCCCGGCGTGGCGGCGCTCACCGCCGGCCCCGGCGTCACCAACGGGATGAGCGCGCTCGGCTCCGCCCAGCAGAACAACTCCCCCATGGTGGTCTTCGGCGGGCGCGCGCCCGCCATGCGCTGGGGGCAGGGCTCGCTGCAGGAGGTCGACCACGTCCCGTTCGTCCGCCCGCTGGTCAAGCTGGCCGCCACCGCGCAGTCGACCGCCGAGATCCCCGGCCTCGTCGACGAGGCGTTCGCGGCGGCCATGACCCCGCACACGGGCCCCGTCTTCCTCGACTTCCCGCTCGACCACGTCTTCATGGAGGCCGCCGAGGAGGAGAGCGGCGACCCGATCCCCGCGCGCATCCCGGCGGCGGACGCCGGCGAGCTCGATCGCGCGGTCGCCCTCCTGCGCGGGGCGGAGCGGCCGGTGATCATGGCCGGCACGAACCTCTACTGGGGCCGCGGCGAGGATGAGCTGCTCGCGCTCATCGATGCGCTGCGGATCCCCGTCTTCCTCAACGGGCTGGCGCGCGGCTGCGTGCCCGCCGACCACGAGCTGTTCTTCTCGCGCGCGCGCTCGACCGCCCTCAAGGGCGCCGACGTGGCGCTGGTGATCGGGGTGCCGATGGACTTCCGGCTCGGCTTCGGCGCCTCCTTCGGCGAGGACACGGAGATCGTGGCGATCGACGTCGCCGAGCCGGGCCGCGCGCACCCGCGCCCCGTGGCCGCGGAGCTCTACGGCCCCGTCACAGACACGCTGCGGGGCCTGCGCGAGGGCGCCGCCCCCGGCGCGCTCGACTCGGGCGCATGGCTGACCTCCCTGCGCGAGACGGAGACCGAGAAGCGCGCGGGCGAGGCCGAGCAGCTCAACGACGACCGCGCGCCGCTGCACCCGCTGCGGCTCTACAAGGAGCTCGGCGAGGTGCTCGACCGCAACGCGATCGTCATCGGCGACGGTGGCGACTTCGTCTCCTACGCCGGCCGGGTCATCGACTCCTACGAGCCGGGCTGCTGGCTGGATCCCGGGCCGTTCGGCTGCCTGGGCTCGGGCCCGGGCTACGCGCTCGCCGCCAAGCTCGCCCATCCCGACCGCCAGGTCGTGCTCCTGCTCGGCGACGGCGCGTTCGGCTTCTCGGGGATGGAGTTCGACACGCTCGCGCGCCACGGCGTCAACGCGGTCGGCGTCATGGGCAACAACGGGATCTGGGGCCTCGAGAAGCATCCGATGGAGTTCCTCTACGGCTACTCGGTGGCGGCCGACCTCGTGCCCGGGCGCCGCTACGACCGCGTCGTCGAGGCGCTCGGCGGCCACGGGGAGCTGGTGCGCTCGCCGGCGGAGCTCAAGCCGGCGCTGGCGCGCGCGTTCGAGAGCGGCAAGCCGGCGCTCGTCAACGTCCTCACCGACCCGAGCATCGCCTACCCGCGCTCCTCCAACCTCGCGTAGCGCCGCGCGGGCGGCGGGGGTTCCGCTCCGGTGCGTGGGCGGCTAGGCTACGCGCGCGCCGGTCAGGGGCCGGCCGTCTTTCGACCGGGGAGAGCCGCATGCATCGCAGGATCATCGCCGTGCTGACCGCCGCAGGGTTCTTCGGGATCGCGGCCACCGCGGCCGCCGCCCCGCCCGGCGCCGACGACCCCGCACGGGCGGTCCCGAACCAGGTGCTGGTCGGCTTCAAGGCCGAGGCCTCCGCGCGCGACCGCGAGCGGGCGGCGGCGCGAGTGGAAGCGCAGGGCCGTGAGCGGGTCGCGAGCGCGCGCACCGACGTGGATCTCCTGCGCCTGCGCTCCGGCGCCTCGAACGCGCGGGCGATCGACGAGCTGCGCAACGACGCGGCGGTCGCCTACGCCGAGCCCAACTGGCGCTACTCGACCGGCGCGACGAGCCTGGACCCCTTCTACACCGACGGCTCGCTGTGGGGGATGTACGGCGACGCCACCAGCCCCACCAACCAGTACGGCAGCCAGGCCGGCGAGGCCTGGTTCGGCGGCCACACCGGGAGCAAGGGCGTCTACGTCGGCGTGATCGACGAGGGCATCCAGTTCACACACCCCGACCTGGACGCGAACGTCTGGACCAACCCCTTCGACGCGACCGACGGCGTCGACAACGACGGCAACGGCTACAAGGACGACATCCACGGCTGGGACTTCGCCAACAACGACAACACGATCTACGACGGCGGGACGCGCGGCAGGCTCGACAAGCACGGCACGCACGTCACCGGCACGGTCGGCGCGGAGGGCAACACGGAGGGCGTGGTCGGCGTCAACTGGGACGTGACCTACATCTCGGGCAAGTTCCTCGGCCGCAACGGCGGCACCACCGCCAACGCGATCAAGGCCGTCGACTACTTCACCGGCCTCAAGACCAAGCACGGGCTCAACATCGTCGCCACGAACAACTCGTGGGGCGGCGGCGGCTTCTCGCAGGGGCTCCTCGACGCCATCAACCGGGGCGGGAACGCGGAGATCCTGTTCATCGCCGCGGCCGGCAACGGCGGCTCGGACGGCGTCGGCGACAACAACGACACGACGGCGAGCTATCCGTCGAACTACGAGTGCACCGCGAACGGCAGCTATGACTGCGTCGTCGCCGTGGCGTCCATCACGAAGGACGGGTCGAAGTCCGGCTTCTCCAACTTCGGGCTCAAGACGGTCGACCTCGGCGCCCCCGGCTCCGGCATCGCCTCGACGCTCCCGTTCAACACGTACGGCTCCTACAGCGGGACCTCGATGGCCACGCCGCACGTGACGGGCGGCGCCGCGCTGTACGCCGCGTCGCATCCGGGCGCGAGCGCGGCGGAGATCCGCAACGCCATCATGTCGAGCACCGTGCCGACCGCCTCGCTCGACGGGAAGACCGTCACCGGCGGCCGGCTGAACGTCTCGGGGTTCTAGCGGCCGCCGGACGAGGGGCCCCGCGCCGCGGGGCCCCTTAAACGGAACCGCCCGCGGCGCGCGGGCGGTTCCTGGATTGGCCCCGACAGGACGGGCAGGGGTACGTGCCTGGAAGGGGCCTATGTGGTTGGTCCGGACGGCGGGAGGCGCCGGTGTTACGCGGCATCGCCCGGGCCTATCGGCCAGACGAGGTGCAACCCAGGGCGGCACCTCCTTCCGACGAGGTGCAGTATCCGCCCGAGCACCGTCCGCGGGCAATCGAACAAACGTCCAAGGATTCCGGTCCGTCAGGCCGACGCGGCTTCCAGGGCCACGCCCCAGAGGATGTCTCGCTCGGAGACCTCCACCGAGTCCAGTCCGAACGCGCGCAGGACCTCGAGCAGGATCGCCACGCCGGCGACGATGGTGGGCGCGCGGGCCGGGTCGAGGCCGACGACGCCCTCGCGCTCGCGCAGCGGGAGGGCGGCCAGCCGGGCCAGCAGCTGCTGGAGGCGCGGGACCGCCATGCGATGGCCCTCGGTGCGCGCCGGGTCGTAGGGCTCGAGGGCGAGGTCGATCGCCGCCGACGAGGTCGCCGTCCCCGCCACCGCCATCGCGTGGCGGACCCGCGCGCGGACCTCCTCGGGCGCCGCCGCCTCGTTGACCGCGCGAGCGTCGGCCGCCAGGGCGGCGAGCTCCTCGGCGC
>JALYMV010000394.1 GCA_030773575.1 Actinomycetota bacterium | reverse complement strand
GCCACGACCGCGCGCGGCGTCTCGCTGCGCATCCGCAAGCCCGGCGCGGGGCCTGACGCGCTCAAGCTCGTGGCGAGCGGCCGCCTCGACCTCGGGGTGCTCGACATCCACGACCTCGGGATCGCCCGCTCGCGCGGCGTCGACGTGGTCGGCGTCGGCGCGCTCGTGCGCGAGCCGCTCGCGGCGCTCGTGGCCCGGGCGGACGTGGAGCGGCCGCGGGCGCTCGAGGGCCGGCGGGTCGGTGTCTCCGGGCTGCCGTCGGATCCCGCCTTCCTGCGGGCGATCATCGGGACGGACGGCGGCGACGTGCGCCGCGTGCGGCAGGTGACGATCGTCTTCAACGCGGTCCGCAGCCTGATCAGCGGCAAGGTGGACGCCGCGCCGGTCTTCTGGAACGCCGAGGGCGTCGCGCTGCGCTCGCGCGGCGTCCGCGTGCGCGAGTTCCGCGTCGAGCGCTTCGGCGCGCCGCGCTACCCCGAGGTGGTGCTCATCACCTCGCGCCGGACGCTCGAGCGCAGGCGCGACCGCGTGGTCCGGGCGCTGCGGGCGATCCGCGACGGGCTGCGCACCACCCGGGAGGATCCCGCCGCGGCGGTCCGCCAGATCTCCGCGGAGGCCGGCGACCCCGGCACGGAGCTCATCGCCGCCCAGCTCGAGGCGGTGACGCCGACCTTCTCCGAGGACCTGCGGCTCGACCGCGCCGTGCTCGAGCGCTGGGCCGACTTCGACGCGAAGTTCGGGATCGTCGACGAGCGCCCCGACGTGGGCCGGGCGTTCGACTTCACGGTCGCGCGCTGAGCGCGACCGCCATGCGCCTCGAGGGCATCCACCACATCACGGCCATCACCGGTGACGCACGGGCCAACGTCGCCTTCTACACCGGGGTGCTGGGGCTGCGCCTCGTCGCCAAGACGGTCAACCAGGACGACCCCGGCGTCTATCACCTCTTCTACGCCGACGAGCGCGGCTGCGCGGGCTCCGAGCTCACGTTCTTCGCGTACCAGGGCGCGGTCCCGGGGCGGCCGGGTGCGGGGATGGTCCACCGGATCGTCTGGCCGCGCGGGTCGGGTCGGAGGCCTCGCTCAGGTTCTGGGAGCGGCGGCTGGGCGAGGCCGGGGGCGACGCGTCGCGGGCCGGCAGCGGGGTGCGCTTCGCCGACCCCGAGCGCCTCGAGCATGAGCTCGTGGTGGGCGACGGGCGCGACGAGCCGCTGATCGCCGAGCACCCGGAGATCCCGGCCGAGCACGCGCTGCAGGGCTTCGCCGGCGTGCGGGCCTACAGCGACGACCCCGGCCGCTCGGGCCTGATGCTCGAGGAGGTCCTCGGCGCCCGGCCGGTGGCCGACTGCGAGTGGGAGCTGCGCGGCGATCGGCGCGGCTCGACGATCGCCTACGACCCGGCGCCGCCGGAGCCGGGGCGCCAGAGCGCGGGGATCGTCCACCACGTCGCGTGGGGGACCACGGTGGCCGAGCACCCGCGCTGTTTGGAGCACCTGCTGGCCGCGGGCGTCCAGTCGACGGCGGTCATCGACCGCCACTACTTCCACTCGATCTACTTCCCCGAGCCGAGCGGCGTGCTGTTCGAGATCGCCGATGACGGCCCCGGATTCGCCGTCGACGGCCCGCTCGAGGAGCTCGGCTCCGAGCTCATCCTCCCGCCGTTCCTCGAACCGCACCGCGAGCGGATCGAGGCCGCCCTGCTGCCGATCCCGCACCCGCGGGCGCTGAGGTAGGGTCGGCGCCCATGCCCGAGATCGCGGTCCACGTCCTGCCTCCCTCGCATCCCTGCATGACCGTCGAGGCGGCGCTGCGGCGCAAGGAGCTCGGCTACGAGCGCATCGTCGTGCAGAGCGCGCCGCACACCGAGGAGCTCGAGGGGATCTACGGCCCGGGGCGCGGGACCGTCCCCGGAATGCTGGTCGACGGCGAGCCCGTGCACGGCTCGGTCGCCATCCTCGAGCGCCTCGAGGCCCTGGCGCCCGACCCGCCGCTGTACCCCGGGCCGATCGCCGACGCGGTGCGCGAGGCCGAGCGCTGGGGCGACGCCGAGCTCCAGGACCTCGGGCGCCGGCTGCCGTGGGGCGCGCTTCACTTCCGCCCCGAGGCGATGGGCACCTTCGGCGGCGCGGGGCAGCTCGACCCGGCCGGCACCGACTTCGCGATCCGCTACCTCCGCGCGGCCTGGAAGTACCACCGGATCTCCGCCGTCCGGCTCGCCGACGACCTCGCGGGCCTCCCGGCCAAGCTCGACCACGTCGACGCGCTGGCGGCCGAGGGGATCATCGGCGGCGACGCGCCGACCGCGGCCGACCTGCAGATCGGCGCGACGGTGCGGGTGCTGCTGGCCGTGGCCGACCTGCGGCCGCTGATCGAGGGCCGACCCGCCGAGGCGGTCGCGCGGCGCTGGTTCCGCGAGTACCGCGGCGAGGTCCCCGCGGGCGCCTACCCGCCGGGTTGGGTGCCCTC